>CAJWGK010000060.1 GCA_913030895.1 uncultured Flavobacteriaceae bacterium
GAGTTTTTGTATAAACTCCTAAAAAACAGGTTTGAGGCTACACAACTGATCAAGGATCTGCTCAAGGCAGCTTGCTTTTACAATCGTAACTCACCTCTTTTAAATTAAAGCTCGTTGAGTTTATCAAAAAAACACTAATACAGGCAGTATGTATTTTATTTAAAGAACTTAGTAGGTAGAAAGATGAAGATCAATTAAATCAATCAGCTCATTGACTTTTTCTGAGGAATCATTCTCTACTTTATTATTTTCAAGCTGATTTTCCAATTGCGCGGCATACTGAAGGGCACACATGGCCAATACATCTTGTTTATCGCGCACAGCATAGTTGTTTTCTAATTGCTTGGTCATCACATCAATTTTCTTGGCGGATGCCCTTAGTGATGCTTCCTGTTCCGGTGATATGGTCAACGGATAAACCCTGTCAGCAACGGTAATTTTGATTTTTATCTTTTCACTCATGAACTATTTTATTTCTGAGAGTTGGTCAATACAAAAATCTACTTCTTTAATTAAACTATTTATTTTACGTTTGGTAATCGCTTTACTTTCTTTACTGCCTAACAAAGAATTGGCCATCTTAAGGGCATCATTTTCCGACTTGAGTCGTGAGATTTGAACTTTAAAATCGAGATTTGATTGTTCTAATTCCTGTTTTTCAATATTCAATTTATTGATTGACAGGTGGTTTTCCTTGAGCTTATTTAGCAATTGAACAATTTTTCTCTCTAAAACAACAAAAGAACTCACTTTGATTCAAATTTAAGATATACAAATCTTTATTGATACAAATTTAACGATTCCTTCTTAATTTAATTGGTTCTGAACATTATTTTAAAAATTTTAACAAGGAATGGACTGGTTACACTAGGGGAAAATCACACCGTAAGCATTGGAATAATCTAAAAAAAAATTGAACAAGGATTTTCGTTCTTTGATTGTTAAATATTTTGTTCTGATCCTGAAGTTTCTTCTGCCCGTTTTAATAATAAAGTCTTGTCCAAGGCTTTTAAAACGAGTGGCATCTCTAAGGTCAATTTTCGTTTTATAAACTTTGCCGAAATAGAATTGATGACCTGTAACATTGATATAACTACCCTTGTAGACCGTCCTAAAAAACAGAAAGACTAAAAAGGCTAAAACGATAATAAAATAGCTTACAAAACAATATGGAGTGAATAAAAGTATGGTAAGACCTATTAATGTCCAAAGCAGTTGAAAAAAGAATTGTTTTCTCACCACTTTGGGATTAAAAGCAAAAACATATTTTGATTCTAGGTTTAGGGACATTCTCGGTTTTTTTTCAATATAGCAATATTAGATGAAAAATTAAAACCAGTTTTTAACGACCTCCTAAATGACCATAAAAAATGTATTTTTGTCCACACCCTTGATTATTATGAATCGTTTTTTTTTAGTGTATTGGCTCGTTTTTTTTAATACCCTAGTGCTTTATGGGCAATATGATAAAGCCGTTGTAGCCCCTTTAGACATCCCTTTTTCTTTGTCGGGTACCTTTGGAGAACCTAGAGCTACGCACTTTCATCTCGGACTTGATATTCGCACACAAGGAAAAGAGGGCTGGGAGGTCAAAAGTATTGCTAAGGGTCATGTGAGTAGAATTAGAGTTGCTTTAAGTGGCTATGGAAAAGTACTTTACATAGATCACCCCAATCAAACAACTACAGTGTATGCTCACCTCAAAAAATTTGCTCCCAAAATTGAATCTTACATCAAAAAGTTACAGTACGAAAATGAAACGTACACCATACAAAAGTTTCCCAAACGGGGGAGTTTAACCATTGAAGCAGGGGAAGTCATTGGCTTTTCTGGTAATACAGGAGGTTCGTCTGGGCCTCATTTGCACTTTGAAATAAGAGAGACCAAATCTCAAAAGCCTTTAAATCCATTACTTTTCAATTTTCCTGTTGAAGATAAAAATAGACCTCAACTACAAAAACTATTTATTTTTTACCCTGAGGAGGGACGTATTCTGCCCCACATTGAGCCGATTGATCTAAAAAGAGAAAATGATAGCCTCTATGTAACTTCTCCCATAGAAACCTCTGGTAAAATTGGATTAGGAATTCAAATGTTTGACCGACAAGATTTAAGCTACAACAGGAATGGTATATACAGTGCTAAAGTAATGATCAACGGTAAACTAATTTCTCACTACGAGTTTGATGAAGTAAAAATTGGTGAATCAAAGAAATTATATATCGTAGTAGATTACAAAAACTATTTTCAGAATCGTCAAAGAATAGTAAAGCTTTTTTATCCTGAGGCGGATAAGCTTGAGTTTATGAAATCATTAACCGATCAAGGAATATTTAATATTGAATTGGGTAAATCTTATCAAATTTTAATTGAGATAGCGGACTTCTCTGGCAACAAGTCTATCATTGAGACCTATGTTGAAGGAATGAAAAAAAACACAAAAGCGGAAACGCTTGGAGGGGAATTGATCAAACCTGACCGAGACTATTTGTTCAACTTTGATAATCAAGAAATTTATTTTCCAAAAAAGACATTTTTAAACCCTGTTAAGATTAAAATCGATAAAAATGATGACGGCATTGAAATAGGTCCCAATTTTTTCCCCATTGCAAATCCCTATGAAATAAACTTTAGTTTCGATGAAAAGGATTCGTTAGTTCGTGCGCAGACTTTTATAGCTAAAAAGCTAAAAAAATCACTTATCTATTTGCCAACTACTTTAAAAGAAAGTGAATTGAACACGAAGGTGAAGGAGTTGGGAGCCTTTACCCTAGGGAGAGATAGTATTTCGCCAACCGTAAAACCGTATAATTTTAAAGCTGAGCAGTGGTTGAGTAAATTTAAATTTCTCAACTTAAAAATTGACGACGATTTTTCTGGAATAAAATCCTACCGTGGAACGATTAATGGTAATTGGGTTTTATTTGAATACGAGCCAAAAAAGAAAATGTTAACCTATGACTTTTCAGACAAATACTTTGAAAAAAACAAACACGAACTGCAGCTTGAGGTCGAGGACAATGTTGGAAACAAAACTGTTTATAAAACTACCTTTTTCCGAAAATACGAAGAGTGACAACAGTCACTAACTATCTTTAAATTCAGCCAGGGTTCTAATAACATAATCTATTTCCTTTTGGGTATTAAACGAGGAAAAAGAGAATCTTAATGAAGGTCGATTTTCTAACGCAACAGTTGGGGAGAGATTTTCTAAGACATGTGAGCCATTTACAGCACCTGATTGGCATGCACTTCCTTTGGAGCAGGCTATTCCGTTTAAATCCATATGGAAATCTAAGAGCTGAACTTTATTGGCATCTAGAGGCAATGTAACGTTAACTATTGTATAGGTACTCTTCACTGGGTCTTCACACAAGCCATTAAAATAAGCCTCTGGAAATACCGTTTTAATTTTCTGAATAAAATATTTCTTTAGACTCAGCGTATAAGCCTTCTCCTCCTTTAAGTTTTCATAGGCAATTTCTAATGCCTTTTGCATACCCACAATATTATGAACTGCCTCCGTTCCGGCTCTAAGTCCGCGCTCCTGTGGGCCACCAACAATAAAAGGATCTAAACCTGATTTTTTTCGAATAAAAGAAAACCCAACGCCCTTTGGACCGTGAAACTTATGGCCAGCAGCTGAGAGAAAATCTACAGCTAGTGTACTGAGGTCATAAGTAAAATGACCGATTCCCTGAACAGCATCGGAATGAAATAAAGCATTATATGATTTAGTAAGATTACCAATCAATTGCAAATCGAGAATATTTCCAATTTCATTGTTTACATGCATCAAACTAACAAGTTTAAGAGAATCATCTCCACTTAAAAGTGTTTCTAAATGATCTACTTTTGGTGAACCATCAGAGTCTAGTTCCAATAACTGTACCTCCACACCTTCTTTCTCCAAATCCTCTAAAGCATGCAACACGGCATGATGCTCAATTGGTGATGAAATAATTTTTTTGACACCTAAGTCTCGAACTGCGCACTTGAGAATGGAATTATCGGACTCTGTGCCACCAGAAGTGAAAATAATTTCTTGAGGTTCACAATTCATTAATTTGGCGATGCTTTTCCTAGCAGTTTCAACAGATGATTTTGCTGACCTACCAAAACCATGACTTGAGGAAGGATTACCATAGGTGCTTGCCATACTTTGCACCATTACATCAATGATTTCTTTTCTTAATGGAGTGGTGGCGGCATTGTCAAAATATACTCTCATTTTTTGAAGCCTGTTTGAAAACTATTCAGCTTATGGGTTGTTTTCAAATGATTTGAGGGTGTTAATAATAATCGATATACAATCTTGGAGTTGTTCCTCAGTCATTACTAAGGGTGGCGCAAAGCGGATAATATTTCCATGAGTAGGTTTTGCCAATAACCCATTATCTCTTAGTTTCAAACAAATATTCCATGCGGTATCACTGTCTGGAGAATCATTAATAACAATGGCATTGAGTAAACCTTTTCCTCTGACCAGTTTAACAATATTGCTGTGGGCAATATAAAGGTTCATTTCCGTTCTGAATATCTCACCTAATTCTCTGGCATTCTGCGCCAATCTTTCGTTTTTAACAACTTCTAAAGCCTTTTTAGCAATGGTTACTGCAAGGGGATTTCCTCCAAAAGTACTTCCGTGTTGTCCTGGCTTGATAACTTCCATGATTTCGTTGTCACACAACACAGCTGAAACAGGATAGGTTCCGCCACTAATGGCTTTTCCTAAGATCAACATATCTGGTCGAACATAAGTGCTCTCCTGTTGCTCACAATCGCCTTGACAAGTACAATTACCACATACCGCTAGAAGCGATCCAGTCCGTGCAATTCCAGTTTGTATCTCATCGGTAATCAATAAAACATCATTTTGTTTACACAATGCTTTGGCACCTCTTATAAAATCTTCATCAGGCGTATAAACGCCCGCCTCACCTTGAATGGGTTCAACGAGGAATCCAACGATATTAGGATTGTTTTCCAACACTTTGGCAAGCGCATCCAAATCATCATAGGGCACGTGAATAAAGCCAGAAGCATAAGGTCCAAAATGACCTTTAGAATTCGGATCTGTAGAAAAAGATATAATGGTTGAAGTTCTTCCGTGGAAGTTGTTATTACAAACAATTATTTGCGCTTGGTTCTCTGCAACCCCCTTTTTTTCATATCCCCATTTTCGAGCAATTTTGATCGCAGTTTCAACGCCCTCAGCGCCAGTATTCATACAAAGTACCTTATCAAAACCAAAGTAGTCGGTGATGTACTTCATATATTCCCCCAATTTATTATTGTGAAAAGCTCTTGAGGTCAAGGTTAAAGTTTCGGCTTGTTCTTTCATCGCGCCCACAATTTCAGGATGGCAATGCCCTTGATTTACGGCAGAGTAGGCTGATAAAAAGTCGTAGTATCTTTTACCATTAACGTCCCACAAATAAACACCATTACCCTTAGCCAAGACTACTGGGAGCGGATGGTAATCATGGGCACCATGTTTTGATTCTAAATCTAAATAATACTCCTGCAATGTTCGTTCTGTTGTATCCATCTTCAATTATTAAAGAATTTAACCAAAAAAAGCGCGATGACTTTAACTACAAAAATAGCAATATAATTAGAAAAACGATGTTTACCCTTCTTACTATCTCGATAGAATAATTCTTAACAACCCGAAATATTCAACATCAATAAGCCAGAATGAGTAAAAAAACAATTCTATTTTTGCAGCATGCCAAGAAAATTCAAAAAAGAGCTCCTTAAAGGACTAGAAGTTGTAGACATTACCGCTAAGGGAAAGGGCGTGGTAAAATCAGTTGAAGGTAAGGTGATTTTTGTTCAGGATGTAGTTCCTGGGGACAAAGTAACAGTAGAAACTTTTAAAAAAAGAAGAGGGTATTTTGAGGCGCGTTTGATTAATATAGATGATCCCTCCCCAGATCGAGTAGCACCTGTTTGTGAGCACTTCGGGGTTTGTGGTGGCTGTAAATGGCAAAACCTAAGTTACGAGGCACAACTTAAATTTAAGCAAAAGGAAATCCTTCATAACCTGAAGAATCTTTCTGGAATGGTTCTTCAAGAAATTGATGAAATTAAAGCCGCTCAGCAGTCTTATTTTTATCGTAACAAAATGGAATACTCATTTTCCAATCAAAGATGGTTAACTGCCGAGGAGATAAACGATAAATCGGAAACCCTTGAAAAAAAGGGATTAGGCTTTCACAAAGCTGGTATGTGGGACAAAGTAGTGGATATTGAAAAATGTCATTTACAAAAAGATCCTGCTAATGCCATTCGCAACAGCATTAAGCAGTTTGCATTAGCCAACGATTTGGCATTTTTTAACCCCAAAGACCAATCAGGATTTTTAAGAACCCTAATGATTCGAAATTCCAATCAGGGCGAGTTTATGGTGCTAATTCAATTTTTTAAAGAGGACAAGACACACCGTGAAGCACTATTGGAGCACCTAAAAAATGAATTTGATTTGAGCGCCTTGCTCTATTGTATCAACTCAAAAGCGAATGATACACTCTATGATCAAGAAATTATACGCTATCACGGTGATGAGTACATCACCGAGCTTATGGAGGGATTAAAGTTTAGAATAAATGCCAAGTCCTTTTTTCAAACCAATACTGAACAAGCCTATGAGCTATATAAAATCACCAGATCATTTGCGGGACTCAAAGGCAACGAATTGGTCTACGATTTATATACCGGAACAGGCACGATTGCTCAGTTTATAGCAGGAAATTGTAATAAGGTTGTCGGGATTGAATCAATTCCAGAGGCAATTGCAGCTGCTAATGAAAACGCTGAGATAAATGGGATCAAAAACGCTTTTTTTGAAGTCGGCGATATGCGAAAGGTTTTTAATCAAGCATTTGTAAAACGCCATGGCGTTGCTGATGTTGTGATTACTGATCCCCCAAGAAATGGCATGCACCCTGATGTGGTAAAACAATTACTCGAGTTGGCTCCTGACAAAATAGTTTATGTCAGTTGTAATAATGCTACTCAGGCAAGAGATCTTAATTTGATGAAAGAAAAATACAAACTATCTAAATGCCGAGCCGTTGATATGTTTCCACAAACCCAACATATTGAAAATGTCGTACTTTTGGAAAAGATTTAAAAAAATGAATCTGCGGTATTTAATCTTCCTTTGTTTTTTTGGGCTTTTTTCCTGTGAAAAAGACGATATCTGTCTAGAGGGTACACCAGGTACACCGAGAATGATCGTATTGTTCAAAGATTACCAAAACCCCTCGGTGCTCAAAGCGGTAAGTGATCTCACGATAAAGGGTTTCGATCAGGAAACCGCTTTCGCTGTTTTTTCTGGAGACTCTGTTGCTATTCCACTAAAAAATAATTTTAAATTCACACAATACGAATTACTTCTTGGAACTGAGGACGAAGTCCCTATTGCCGATTCACTTCAAATCAATTACAGACAGTTTGATCTTTATATCAATCGGGCATGCGGATATAAGAGTAATTTTATTTTTGAAGACCCATCACACTATATACTGACCCAAGGAAATGGTTGGATAAAAAGAATTGAAATAATTAAAGATACCCTAGCGGATGAGAAAAATTCACATATGGCTATTTATCACTAAGCTGTTTTTTTTCGCCCCTTGGATGAAAGCACAAGAGGTCGGGGAGGAATTATCAGTAGTTGAAGCCGATCAAAAAAGGGAGAAAAAACCTTATACTATTCGTTTTGGTCTGGACTTATCCAAACCTGTTATGGCTCAATTAGACAAGGATTATTTTGGATTAGAATTCGTTGGTGACATTCGCTTATTTAAAGAAATATACGGAGCTATTGAATTAGGGAATGAAAAGAAAACCACACAGTCAGAACAAATAAATTTTACAACCACTGGAACATACATCAAATTAGGTTTTGATTATAATATGTTTCAAAATTGGAAAGGGATGAATAACGCGATTTTTATCGGTATGCGTTTTTGTAATAGCTTTCACAAACAAGAAGTCAACCAATATGAAGTATATCAGCTACACCACTATTGGCCAGAGGAGCCTATTATTAATGGCCCCGAAATCAGAGAGCGGGATAAACTCAAAGCTAGTTGGGTAGAGGTCATCGCTGGTATAAAAGTTAAAATGTTCAACAACTTTTATATGGGGTTCAGCGTGCGATTAAATCGTTTGTTCAACGACACTACTCCTGAAAACTTCGATAATTTATACTTACCTGGTTTTAACAAGAAAACAGACGAAAACGTGTGGGGGGCAGGTTTTAACTATACGCTTACCTATGCTATTCCGATAAAAATCTAATTTCCATCAGTCGGCTTTTCGGAATCTCTTAGTTTATGAATTTTTTTTGTCCCCGAGTAAATAGGAAAATAACATAAACGGGACTCTAGTTTTCCATTGAATAACTTTATTTTTTTGGAAGGGCGAAGTCCAATAAATTTCAATGCTTCGAAGTTAGCAGAAATCATCCAAGCATCTGTATTTGGATAAGATCGCTTTAGCGTATCACCAAATTTTTGATATAATGTATTGATATCTCCCTCTAAACGCTCCCCATAGGGAGGGTTGGTAAGTAGATGTAATGGGTTATCTCCCATCTTTTGGGAGTTAAAAAAATTCGCCCTATTCACCTGAATAAAATCCTCCAGGCTTGCATTTTTGATATTCTGTGTTGATTTTTCTAAAGCAGAAGGCGCTTTATCAAAACCGTATATTTTAACCTGAGGTGAAACAACTCGATTAAGTTGTGAAGTTCTAATCTTTTCAAAAAGAGACTCATCCCAATCTTTCCATTTCTCAAAAGCAAATTCGTTGCGATTAAGATTAGCAGGAATTTTAGCAGCTATCATTGCCGCCTCAATCAATAGCGTTCCACTGCCACACATGGGGTCAAGAAAATCCTTCGATCCGTCCCAACCAGATAGCCTAATGATACATGCAGCCAAAACTTCATTTAAGGGTGCAATATTAGTCACTGTCCGATAACCCCTATGATGAAGTGAACTTCCCGAGGTATCAATAGATAAGCTACACTTATTCTCAAAAATGTGAAGGTGTAATCGAATATCTGGATGGCGGGTATCAACGGATGGTCGTTTATCAAAATCTTTTCTAAATCGATCTACAATGGCATCCTTACACTTTTGTGAAATATATAATGAGTGGGTAAATACTTTACCAAAAACCACACTATCGATTGCAAAAGTTTGATCTGGTCCCATAATGCCTTTCCAGTCAAACTGATGAATTTGATCGTAAAGCTCAGATTCATTTGATGCCCTAAAGTCATGGAAGGGCTTTAATATTTTAATCGCTGTTCGCAAGCAAAGATTAGCTTTATACATAAAGCCCTTATCCCCTTTAAAATAAACCAAACGATTGCCCTCACGGATATTTGTTGCTCCGAGCTGTTTTAATTCCGCTGCCAATATTTTTTCCATTCCATAGAAGGTTTTGGCAAGCATTTCAAAATTATCCTCCATAAAAGTAATTCACCCTAAAAATACTTTAATTTTACCATCCAAACAGCTTATAAGCCATTCCATGTTAATTGATAATTTTTTTGGTATGTTTCTTCCCTTTCTTGGAGCTATTCTTGGTATATTTTTAGGTAAAATCCTCCCGCTCAAAAAAAACTTAGGGATGAAATTAATTCTATCCTTCAGTGGAGCTTTTTTACTTGCAATTACGGTCTTCGAGCTACTTCCTGAAATTTACTCAGGATCAAAGAAAAGTTTATCCATCTTCGTGATGTGTGGAATTTTATTTCAAATAATTTTAGAGTTTTTCTCAAAAGGGGCAGAACATGGTCACCATCACACGGAAACTGATGAAAATTTTCCTCTTGGAGTGTGGTTAAGTCTTTGTCTTCATGCTTTAGTTGAAGGGATGCCAATAGGGACTCAAGAGGAACTTAACTTCGGTATTTTTGTTCACAAAATACCAATAGGAATGATTTTATTTTTCATTTTAGACAAAACAAATATTTCTGTCAACACCAAGTGGTTTGCTCTTATTGGGTTTTCACTCATGTCACCTCTTGGGGCACTAATGATGGAAAGTCTGAAATTTTTGGATTTTTACCGAAATGAAATTACTGCTTTGGTCGTGGGGATGCTATTACATATTGCTACCACAATACTGTTTGAAAGTACTGAAAATCATTCATTTAACATTAGAAAACTCTCTATAATTATATTGGCAGTCTTTATGGCCTACTTGCTTTAAAAGATTAATGCATTACTTTTTACCGTTTATTACTTCATAGAGACCAGCTGTTAATTCATCTACACTGTAATTTACTTCTAGCTTTGATATAACAATAATAATTGTAAATTTAGCTGACAGATATAGTTAATGATATGCGACAGAATAATAAAAAAACCTTAATTTTTTCTCTTGTTAATGTTTATAGAAGTCTTTCTCCAAAATTGACTTTTCGTCGCATAGGGAAGCAAACCTTGCTTTCCAAAAGTGTTTTTATAAAGGGGGCCTTAGTTTTTAGTTCACTGTATTTGTGTGCAATACTTTCTCTTACACACATAATTTTTTTGCTCCGCACAGTGTATTGCCCCCTTTTTTAAATTGAAAGATTAGTGAACTAACCCCCATAATTTCATTATTATTGATTGTAAGACAGCTCTGTGCCCCAGAGCTTTTTTTTTTAAGTTAAATACAATGTTGGGCTCAAACGACATTAGACTTTAACGGTGACGAGTCGCTAATCGAAGTAAGCGAAGACTTATTTCTGGGGAACTTTGAAGCAATCTCCAAAGATCAAAATCTAGGACCTTTGCGGCGTAAATAAAAGCTCATCTAAAATTAGGTAAAATAAATAGAGGCATTCAAGCGCTAATAGTAACAATTAATCTTCTCGATTATATGAAAAAAAATTTTTATGTATTCTTATTAGTAATTCTAACCTTTTTTTTGATTTCATACTTTTTTGGAATTGACATAATTTCTTTTAAAAAGATAGAATGGCATTTTTTTAAAATAAAAACCAAACTTTTGATGGCTCTTATTTTGATTTATCTCGCTATTGTCTATATT
>CAJWGK010000061.1 GCA_913030895.1 uncultured Flavobacteriaceae bacterium
AAAGGAGCTAGATTTAATGTTATTTCACTTTAATGAATTTGGGTTAAAATTAAATTTAAAATTAAATTTTAACCCAAATTCATTAAAGTGAAAATAGATCAACCTACTTATGCCAGCCAAACACAAATTCGCAAAGAATAAATTACCCAATTTCATAACACCCTACTCTTCTTGTTGGGCTAGTTTGTTATTAAATCCTGTTAATGCACATTCTCGACAAGTCACTTAACTTGTTTGCTTGACCAAAAGACCACATGCTTATTTTACCAGTAAGTTAAAAGCTACCAATTAATAATACTTAACCTTTAAAAATAATCTTATGAAACACATTTTAAAAACAATTACAATCCTTTTTATTGTCTCTTTGACACTTACATCATGCTCTAAAGATGACAACAGCACCACACAAGATTCCATCATAGGTCAATGGATAGCAAAAGAACAATTAGATAATGGAGAAAAAATATTACCAACCGATTGTGATAAAAAAACTGAATTAAACTTTAAAGCCGATGGTTCCTTAGATGCTACTTTTGCCTATGATAATGACGGTGAATGTATCACAGGTTCCGTAAATGGAACCTGGGTAAGCAAAGGGGGTAATAAGTATTCTTATACTTTAAAGGATTCGGAAGATGAAGAAACCTATAATCTTACTTTGGCCAATGATGAAATTACCATTGATTTAGAAGGTGGTTTATACAGTATCTTTTCAAGAAAATAAACGACAACACTTACAGAAACCATTACGATTTACGTTAATATTTACCGATCAAAAATCTATTTTAAGTTGGAATAATGAAATTCTTAAAACAATTCTGAGCGGTTATGTTATGATTAAAAAATCCGACTAGTTATAGCAAATGAAATTTTAGGTATTCTCAACCACACTTTTGTTTGTCCTTCTTATTTACACCAGAAAAAACCTGTAAAATTCTATTTACAGGTTTTTTTAAACCATTTATGCAATCTGTTTAAAACCCATTAATTAATTTCTTTACCCCATCAAAGATGGTGATCTTTGTAAAAATTGAATTTTGAAAGACCACAAAGCCATTTATTTAATGGTACTGAGTACTTTATTGTTTGCCGTGATGAGTACTTTGGTAAAGTATCTTTCTCAGTTCGGTACTTTTCAATTGGTTTTTTTTCGATCCATTGGCACATTGATTTTTACGATGACTTATCTTGTTTACAACAAGATTCCTGTATTGGGAAGTCAGAAAAAACTTTTGTTTTTCAGGGGGCTTAGTGGTGCTGCTTCCATGGTTTTATTTTTTTCTGCGTTACATTTTATGGCGATTGGTTCTGCAGTAACCCTTCGCTATACTGCTCCTTTGTTTGTGGCTTTACTTTCCGTTTTGTTTTTGGGAGAAAAAATCAGATGGATACAATGGTTTTTCTTTCTCATCGCTTTCGGTGGGGTCGTGATGGTAAAAGGTTTTGATACCAGTATCAGTTTTTTGGGTTTTGGAATCGTAATTTTATCTGCCGTTACCTCTGCCATTACTTATATGTTGATTTCAAGAATTGGAACCCGAGACCACCACATGGTCATTATCAATTACTTTATGCTTATCGCCACTTTAGCTGGTGCCATAGGGTGTTTATTTGAATGGCAGATGCCACATGGTATAGAGTGGTTGCAATTACTCTCTCTAGGTGTTTTGGGACTTATCGCACAGGTATTGATGACCAAAGCATTTCAGATAGGCCCCGCTTATAAAATTGCTCCTTACAAATACGTGGAGGTTATTTTTTCCTTAGGCTTTGGTATAGCGGTCTTTTTTGATATTTATTCATTTTTCACCCTCATAGGAATTGTGATGATTGTCTTAGGCTTGGTTTTAAACGCCATTTACAAGACGAAAAAATTTTAGCCCAAGAATACTTTTAGAATCAAATAAAACACTGAAGGACAAAGCAGACAGCCCAGTCCGGTATAGAAAGTAGCGGTCAATGCACCATAGGGCACCAATTTTGGATCAGTGGCTGCCAACCCTGCTGCAACACCACTAGTAGTGCCAATCAACCCGCCAAATACAACCGCAGACTGCGGATTATTGAGACCAATGGCTTTGGCGACTAATGGGGTACTCACGGTTGTGATAATAGTTTTGACCACTCCGGTTGCAATACTGATTGCGATGACTTCAGAACTGGCATTTAAGGCAGCGCCTGTAATCGGTCCCACGATATAGGTACAAGCACCAGCCCCAATGGTGGTTATACTCTCCGCGTCAGTATAGCCAAATGCAAAGGCAACGATACCACCCATAACAAACGCAACTAATACGCCGATAAATAAAGCAATTACTCCCGCCAATCCAGCGGCTTTAATTTTCTCAATATCAGCTCCCATGGCAGTTGACACGACTGAGAAGTCCCGAAGCATTGATCCCCCCAAGAGTCCCAGCCCCGCAAAAATCGGAAAACTAGCGATGCCCTTTTCTTCTCCAAGACCTGCGACAACCAAACCGATGATTATGGCAATGGCAACGCCAGGAATTTTGTTACGGGTCATTGATTTACTCAACCAAGAGGAAATTAACATGATAAGCCCTACGAGTAGAAAACCGAAAACAAGTCCATTTTTACCGATTAAATTTTCAATCAATTCCATCATTCGTTTTCTTTTTTAGGCTCCTTTTTATTACCTAGTTTTGAGAGTAGGGGGACAAAAGCAAAAGCTATTAAAGTGGCTACTGTACCTGCTACTAATGCCAAAGGACCTGCTGATAAGGCAGCTTTAACATTTTGGGTAGCTGCCATGGCCACAATGATTGGAATATACATTGAGCTCCAAAAAAGGATACCGTTTTGGGTTTCTGCAACCATCCACCCCTTTCTTTTAAAATACGCGTTGCCCAAGATTAAAAATAACATGGCAAAACCTACGCCACCCACATCTCCATTAATCTGCATTATCTGCCCCAAAAGGCTGCCAATCAATTTTCCCAAAAGGAAACAAAATGCCAATAATGCAACACCGTATATCTTCATAAATTGTTTTTTTGGGTGAGAAATATTTTTTTCAAGTCCATTTTAGTCACTTTGCCCATTACATTTCTTGGTAGGTCCTCCTGTATGATAAACCGTTTCGGGATTTTATAAGCTGGAAGTTGTTCCTTTAACCAAGTCTTGAGTTTTTCAAAATCAATTGCAGCGGTGGCAAGCACAAGACTCGCTCCAATGATTTCCCCCCATTCGTCATCAGGGATACCCACCACGCCACATTCTTTAATCGCAGTATGCGTTCGAAGGACTTCTTCAATTTCTAAGGCCGAAATTTTATACCCCCCTGATTTGATAATATCGACTGAATTTCGACCTAAAATACGGTAAGCCCCATTTTCAAAAACAGCAATATCTCCAGTTTTAAACCAACCGTCTGCCGTAAAGCTTGCTGCAGTTGCTTTCGGTTTTCCCCAATATTCCTTAAAAACATTTAGTCCTTTTACTTGAATCTCTCCTTTTTCGCCCTGCTCCAAAGGTTGATTCTGTTCATCTGCTATTCTTATTATGACTTCGTTTAGGGGAAGTCCTATATATCCGGGCTTGCGCTTATTACGATAGGAATTGCTGATCGCCATACCCATTTCAGTCATCCCATAACGCTCCAGCAAGGTATGTCCACTTATCTTTTCCCATTGCTTTAATACTGATACCGGAAGTGCAGCTGACCCAGAAACCATTAAGCGGAATTTTTTTAAGGAAGTGGTTATTAAATTTTGTTCTGTTTCAGGAAGGGTATTCCAGTGGGCAATCAACTTAAAATAAATTGTCGGTACCGCCATAAATACGTTGACTTGTTGACGGTTGAAAATTTCAAATATCTTTTTAGGATCGAATTTCGGTAGAAACTCACAGCAGCCCCCTGACCACAACGCACACGACATCACATTGATAATACCGTGAACATGGTGTAATGGCAAAACATTCAATATATGATCGTCCTGATGCCACTCCCAGGAGGTGGTCAAAGAGGTGATTTGTTTTTCGATATTCTTGTGGGTAGTGACGACCCCTTTAGGTTTTCCAGTGGTTCCGCTGGTGTATAAAATCATTGCACGACGGCTGATGGCTATTTCGGGTAATTCACCTTGATGGTCATTAAACTCTTGATTGCGAATCACACGGATTCCTTTTCTTTCGTCTAATGGAGCCATCAATTTTTCGTAGGCTGTGGAGAGAATCACAACTGAGGCTTGGGTGTCTTCTATGACATATTCAATTGACTTGAAAGGATGCTTAACACAAAGGGGAACCGCAATCCCACCGGCTCGCCAGATCCCCCATTGAATGCAGGTGTAATCGAAACCGGGATCAACGATAAAAGCAACGCGCGCCTCTTCTAAGTCTGCTTTACCATTTAAAAGTTGATGTGCAATATTTGCTGACCGCTTTAATAAATCATCATAAGTATAATTATTATGGTCACTAATTATGGCTAATCTATTTTTATACTCAAAAGCATTCTCAATGAGTTGAATCATGCCGAAATGTACAAAATTGAATGTAATTCAATCTCAATTCTCAATCGACTTTGCGATTGAAAACAGACGTTAATCATTTTAAATTTATTAAGTTGTATTCCCTTTCTTAAATTATATATATTTACCCACAACTAAACAATTATTATCAATGAGTATTAGACAGAACTATTGGAAAACCAATCTACGATATTTGGTTATCCTTTTAAGCATCTGGTTTACGGTCTCTTTTGGCTTCGGAATTCTATTTGCAGATCAATTAAACCAAATTCAAATCGGAGGATTTAAATTGGGTTTTTGGTTTGCCCAACAAGGTGCGATATATGTTTTTGTAATACTAATTTTTGTCTACATCTATTTAATGAATCGTTTGGACGAAAAGTTTAAAAACGAAAAATAATGGCTTTACAATATTGGATATGGATCGCGGTAGGGATAAGTTTTTCAATCTACATTGCCATTGCAATAATTTCTAGGGCTTCCTCAACAGGTGAATTTTACATTGCTGGAAAAGGGGTGCCCCCCATTGCGAATGGAATGGCCACGGCAGCAGATTGGATGTCCGCAGCCTCATTTATTTCGATGGCGGGGATTATTTCTTTTAATGGATATGATGGATCCGTCTATTTGATGGGTTGGACCGGAGGTTATGTATTACTAGCGCTTTTGTTGGCACCTTACCTCAGAAAATTTGGAAAGTTTACGGTACCTGATTTTATCGGGGATCGCTATTACTCAAATGTGGCGCGTGCCGTTGCTGTTTTTTGTGCATTGATCGTTTCATTTACCTATATCGCAGGTCAAATGCGTGGAGTTGGGGTGGTCTTCTCTCGCTATTTGGAAGTAGACATCAATACCGGGGTGTTTATCGGTATGTTGATTGTTCTTTTCTATGCAGTTTTGGGAGGGATGAAAGGAATTACTTATACCCAAGTGGCGCAATATTGTGTATTGATATTCGCTTTTATGTTACCCGCAATATTCATCTCTCTGATGGTTACTGGAAATGTGATCCCACAGATCGGTTTTGGAACGTCGGGAAGCGATGGGGTTTACCTTTTGGATAAGCTAGATGGCTTACAACGAGAATTGGGATTCCATGAATATACTTCGGGTAAAAAATCTACGCTGGATGTCTTTTTTATCACTGCTGCATTGATGGTTGGGACGGCAGGATTACCCCATGTAATCGTTCGTTTCTTTACAGTTAAGAAAGTTAGCGATGCTAGGAAATCTGCCGGGTGGGCATTGCTTTTTATTGCAATACTTTATACAACGGCTCCTGCTGTAGCAGTATTTTCTAGAACTAATTTGATTGAGACGGTAAGCAATAAAGCTTACGCGAATCTTCCCGAATGGTTCGAAAAATGGGAAAGTACAGGCTTGATTGCTTTTGATGATAAAAATCAAGATGGTCTGATTCAATATGTCGCTGACTCAGAGGTAAACGAGTTGACAGTCGATGCGGATATTATGGTATTGGCTAATCCAGAAATTGCCAATCTTCCCAATTGGGTGATTGCAATCATGGCTGCTGGTGCCTTGGCAGCAGCGCTCTCAACTGCCGCTGGACTGCTATTGGTTATTTCATCCTCAGTATCTCATGACCTGATCAAAAAAATGATTAAACCTGATGTAAGTGAAAAAGGAGAGCTCATTGCTGCGCGTTTGTCTGCCGTTGGGGCAGTCATGTTAGCTGCTTATTTTGGAATTAATCCACCGGGATTTGTCGCTGCAACAGTGGCTTTGGCATTTGGATTGGCAGCTGCCTCTTTCTTTCCCGCAATCGTAATGGGGATTTTCAGCAAAAAAATGAATAAAGAAGGAGCTGTTGCTGGGATGGTAGTTGGAGTCTTATTGATGCTTTTTTATATGACCAAATTCAAATTTGGTTGGTTTGGTGGTGGAACAGAAAAAGATTGGTGGTTCGGTATTTCCCCTGAAGGTTTCGGAACTTTTGCTATGATGGTCAATTTTACCGTTTCAATTATCATATCCAAATTTACTCCTGCTCCAGATAGTGAAATTCAGCAATTGGTCGAAAACATCAGAAACCCAAATGATAACTAAACTATGCTTAGAAATTATTTTTTAATACCCACGGTTTTACTCGTTTTAAACGGTTTAGTGGCACAAGAAAAACCCAACCCTTTGGATGGGATAGATTTGAGAATGGTTAAGATGCATTATGATTGGGCAAATTTTGCCAAATATGATGAGCAAAATCAGGAGGTAGTTGTTGAAGATAACGAGGGTAGGGTTGTGTTTATGGGCAACTCGATTACTGAGGGCTGGGCTAGAAATATGCCTGAAATGTTTGATAATCAAACTTATATCAATAGAGGAATTAGCGGCCAGACGACCCCACAAATGCTCATCCGCTTCAGAACAGATGTGATTGACTTAAAGCCCAAAGTGGTTGTGATTCTTGCAGGCACCAATGACATTGCAGGAAACACTCCCCATAAAGATTTGGAGACAGTGGCTGGACACATGGCCTCGATGGCTGAATTGGCAAATCAAAACAATATCAAAGTTATTTTGTGTTCGGTTTTACCTGCTGCAGATTATCCATGGCGTCCTGGGAAATCCCCTGATACGCAAATTCCATTATTAAATGCCCAAATAAAAGCGTACGCAGAAAAAAAAGGTTTTTACTATCTCGATTATTTTAGTACCATGACGGATGGGAAGAATGGTTTGAAGGAAAACTATGGTAACGATGGTGTTCATCCAAACATGGAAGGATACAAGGTGATGCGTAAGATGGTGTTAAATGCGATTGGTGGGTTACTGTAATATCGCTTAGCCCATTACAATAGGGTTTTCTATCCCTCATTTCGCGACCCCGTCAGTAAATTTAATATTTCAACTTATATTTACTAAAACTAAACTTCTTTAAACCCCAAATTATAATAAAGAGCATGAGCAGTATATCCTATTGTGTACCAGGTACATTCGAAGAAAATCGGTTTGAAAAATTACACAATGTACCCTTTAACTCTCCTCAGGCTGGTTCTATTGCCGTGGCAGATGAAATAGCTTCGCTAATCAGAAAAAAACAAGCTAAAAACGAAATGTGTGTTTTGGGCTTGGCTACTGGATCTTCACCAATCACAGTCTATAAACGCCTAATTGAACTTCATAAATCAGAAGGGTTGAGCTTTAAAAACGTGATAACCTTTAACCTTGACGAGTACTTTGGACTAGACACCTCAGACATCAACAGTTATCATCTTTTTATGCACGATAACTTATTTGACCATATTGATATTCTCCCTGAAAATATTCATATCCCTAGCGGAGAATTACCGCTAGATCAAGTCAGGGAATATTGTGTTGATTATGAAGAAAAAATAATTGCAGCTGGTGGAATTGATTTGCAACTTCTAGGAATAGGTCGAACAGGTCACGTGGGTTTTAATGAGCCAGGATCCAACATCAATTCTCAAACCCGATTGGTGAGCCTAGATCACTTGACAAGATTAGATGCTGCAGAGGCTTTCCAGGGGCTAGATAATGTGCCTAGAAAGGCTATATCTATGGGGATCAAAACCATACTTTCAGCTAAGCGAATTATTTTATTGGCTTGGGGAACAAATAAAAGTGAAATTATTCAGAGGGCGATAGAGGGCGAAGTGAATCCCAATGTACCAAGTACTTACCTTCAAAAACACGAAAATACTACAGTGGTTTTAGATCACCAAGCTGCCTCTGATTTGATCAGAGTAAAGACTCCGTGGATCACAGGTAATTGTAATTGGGAAGACGACACCATACGATTTCGAGCTGTTCATTGGCTTTGTCAAAAAACCAAAAAGTCAATACTTAAACTTACAGAGGAAGATTATAACCTCAATGGTATGTCAGAGCTTTTAATTGTAGAAGGAAATTATTACGATTTGAATATTAAAATGTTTAAGAGGCTTCAAAATACGATAACAGGTTGGCCAGGGGGGAAACCTCACTCAGAAGACCAAAATCGACCCGAACGCGCTTTACCCAATAAAAAGCGGTGTATTATTTTTAGTCCTCATCCAGATGATGATGTGATTTCAATGGGTGGTACATTTGATCGATTGGTGACTCAAGGACATGAAGTACATGTAGCATATCAAACCTCAGGTAATATTGCCGTGTCTGACGAAGAGGCTCTTAAATACATTGAAGTGATGATAGATGTAGAATCTGACAGTAACTCCTATGAAGAATTGAGGTTGGAAATATTAAATAAAAATAAAAATCAAATCGATTCTATTCCTTTAAGAAACTTAAAGAGAGCGATTCGTAAAAGAGAATCACTTGCCGCAACCAGATATCTCGGAATTCCAGATTGTCAGGTTCACTTTCTAAATCTTCCGTTTTATGAAACGGGAAAAGTGCAAAAAAATAATCCTAGCAAGAAAGATTTTTTGATTACTAATGATTTGATTTCTTTAATAAAACCACATCAAATATATGCTGCAGGAGATTTAGCTGATCCTCATGGCACCCATAGAATTTGTTTAAATATTCTTTTTGAAAGCTTAAGTCAACTTAAAAAAGAAGCGTATATGAAAGATTGTTGGGTTTGGCTTTATCGAGGTGCATGGCAAGAGTTTGATGTGCATGAAATTGAAATGGCTGTTCCTATGAGCCCTGATCAAGTGATGCGCAAGCGTAAGGCCATTCTTTACCATCAATCTCAGAAAGATATTGTAATGTATCAAGGCAGTGATAATAGGGAGTTTTGGGTCAGAGCAGAGGCGCGAAACCGTCGTAGTGCTATTAAGTATAAAAACCTAGGACTAGCTGATTATCAAGCAATTGAACTATTTAAGAAGCATACTTTTTAAATTAATAAAAATTCCTTCTATATTAGCAAGGTTAGAATTGTAGTAATAAACCTAATTTCAGTTATAAAAATCAAACAATGAACAGAAAAGAATTTATATCACTTGCTGGATTGTCTGGCGTGGGACTAATGCTTCCTTATGAAACCTGGGGAAAATCAGCTGGGCTTAAAAACAAAATTTCTTTGGCGCAATGGTCAATGAATAAATCTTTTTTTTCAGGAAAAAAAGATCCTGTAAAGTACCCGGCTTTAGCTGCTGAGCTTGGCTTTGACGGCGTAGAATATGTCAATCAATTTTATTTTGACCGACTCGAAAAGGGTTCAACCTCTTCAAAAAATGTTAAGGCTTTAGCCAACGAATTGAATCAACATGCTAATGATAACAATATTGCAAGTGTTTTAATCATGGTAGATCGGGAGGGAAATTTGTCCAGTAGCGATAGCAAGGAAATTTCCAATTCGATTGAACAACACAAGAAATGGGTCGAACTAGCTGCCGAACTGAATTGCCAGTCTGTCAGAGTTAATCTGAGTGGATCAGAAGACGCTGAAGAGTGGGTTAAAAGATCAGTTGAAGGATTGACCAGCTTGAGTGAATTTGCAAAACAACACGGTTTAAACATCATCGTAGAAAACCACGGAGGGTTTTCGTCCAATGGTGCTATGCTGGCTGAAGTGATGAAAAAAACCAATTTAGATAACTGTGGTACCTTACCCGACTTCGGTAACTTCTGCATTAAGGGAGGGTATGGAAAATGCGATGATTGGTATGACCCTTATAAAGGTGTTGCAGAGCTAATGCCTTATGCTAAGTCATTAAGTGCTAAAGCATATAACTTTGATAGTGACGGATTTGAAACTAAAATTGACTACGTCAAGATGATGAAAATCGTCAAGGAGAGCAATTACAAAGGTTTTATTGGTGTTGAATATGAAGGCAATGGACTCAGTGAAGTTGATGGCATTCTAGCAACCAAAAACTTACTGGAAAAACTCATGTAAATAGACCTGGTTACAAGGGCTTTACATTTAAATTGCGCCATTTCACTTTAATACCGCCACCATCGTGGATTTGAAGTGCAATGGC
>CAJWGK010000062.1 GCA_913030895.1 uncultured Flavobacteriaceae bacterium
AAACAACAAGCATGGCACCATTGTTTTTGATAAAAATTATTTACTAATAATATATATCTTTAGCGATTAACCTATTATCTAAAAAACATGTACTTAATCGGTTTTTTAATACCATGGTGGAGCATTATTCTACTTTTACATCACCAGAACATAAGTAGGTTAAGTTCATGGTAAGATTTGGGGCAAAAAGGGAGGATTTATCCTCCCTTTTTATTTGTCTTAAATTCAAAATAATCAATTTGTGATTATTTATTTTGCTCGAATAACTCACCCACTTTATCCCAGTTTACAACATTAAAAAACGCTGCAATGTAGTCCGGTCTTCTATTTTGGTAGTTGAGATAATAAGCATGTTCCCAAACATCAATTCCAAGAATGGGGGTTCCCCCGCACCCGATACCTGGCATTAAAGGATTATCTTGATTTGCCGAAGAGCAGACTTCTACTTTCCCCCCTTTTTGAACACAAAGCCAAGCCCAACCAGATCCAAATCTTGTAGCCGCAGCATTTGAGAAAGCCTCTTTAAATGAATCGAAAGAACCAAAGGCGCTATCAATAGTCGCTGCTAATTCACCGCTGGGATTTCCCCCTGCACTTGGAGCCATGGTCTCCCAAAATAAACAATGATTGTAATAGCCACCACCATTGTTTCTTAGTGCACCGTTATTCATATCCATATTTTTAAGAATATCTTCGATAGAGTCGGATTCCATTCCCGATCCCTCTAGTGCAGCATTTAATTTTGTGGTATAACCAGCATGGTGTTTCCCGTGGTGTATTTCCATCGTTTTAGCATCTATATGCGGTTCTAACGCATCATGAGCATAAGGTAGTTGTGGTAGTTCAAAAGCCATAATTTTTATTTTTAATTTAAACAAAAGTAAAATTTCTTTTGTTCAATTGGTAAAGCATACAAATGAAATCTCTTAAATTTAAGAAATAAATGAGGTAGTGAAATCAAGTCCTTTTCTTATCATTAATGCCTCGGCAGGTTCTGGCAAAACCTACTCGCTGGTCTATGCTTATCTTAAAAGACTCCTTTCGTCCAATCAAGATGATGCTTATCGCAAGATGCTTGCTTTGACATTTACAAATAAGGCAGTGCATGAGATGAAGTCCAGAATTTTGAAAAGTCTTTATCTGTTAGCCTATAATAATGGGACTGATGATATAAAAGATTATCGAACGCGTTTAATCTTAGATTTAAAAACTGATGAAAATTTTGTCGAACAAAAATCTAAAAGAGTCTTAAAAAAAATCCTACATGAATATGCGGCTTTTGAAGTGATTACGCTGGATAGTTTTACACACAAAATTATTCGAACATTTGCTAAAGATTTGAAGATTCCTGCCAGCTTTGAGGTAACACTCGATGTAGATCAATTATTGGAAGAGACGACAGAGTCTATTATCGAGAAAGCTGGGATAGACAAAAAACTCACTAAAATCCTTGTGGACTTTAGCTTAAGTAAAACAGCTGAGCTTAAAAGTTGGAATATTGGAATGGATTTATTCAATTTCTCCAAACTGTTGCTCAACGAAAATGACCGCATTCCCATTTCAAGTTTAAAAAAGAAAAAACTAAATGATTTTAAAACACAAAAAATAAAATTTGGCGAACAGTACGAGCAGTATTTGGAACAGCTAAAGTTAATTGGAAGAACAGCGTTAAAATTAATTACCGATAAGGGGTTAACTAAAGACGATTTTACTCGAAAAGCTGTTTTCAACCACTTTGAAAAAATTGCCAACGGATCATTGGAACGCCTTTATGATAATAAATTAGGGGAGAATTTTGAGGAGGGCAAAAACATATACAACCGATCATTAGCGGAAGAAAAAAAGACAAATATAGATGCCATCATTCTTGAGCTATACTCATTTTATCTTGAGGCAAAATCAAAGGTTGGAAAACTCTTATTGTTGAAAAATATTTTGAATCAGTGGGTTCCTTTATCGTTGATTGGAGAAATGGAAAGCGGATTGGAGGCACTTCAGCTACCTTATAATCGTATTCTTTTAAGTCGTTTTAATGAAATCATAGATCAGGAAATTTCAGCCTTAGATGCCCCATACATATATGAACGGTTGGGAGAAAAATACCTTCATTACTTTATTGATGAATTTCAAGACACTTCTCGTTTACAGTGGAAAAACTTGATTCCTCTTATTTCTAATGCTTTGGAGAGTCTTCACGAGGCAGAACAATCAGGATCATTATTGTTGGTGGGTGACCCTAAACAGGCAATTTATCGTTGGAGAGGAGGGGACAATCAACAGTTTCTGAAATTACTGAATAAAGAAAGTCCTTTTCAAATCGACCCCGATATTACAGTACTTCCAAAAAATTACAGAAGTAAAAAAGCTTTGGTGGATTTTAACAATCAGTTTTTTGCTTTTGTGGGATCACAAATCGAAAACACCGAGCAAAAAAAGATTTTTACTGAAGAAGCCCAACAAGGGTTTAATTTAAAAGAAGGCGGTAGCGTGTCGATTAAGTTCATTGAAAAAACGAAGCGAAAAGAAATGGTTGTTCCGGTTTATCAAAGCCAAACACTAGCGTTTTTGAACGAAGCTAAAGCATCGGATTTTGCTTGGAGTGATATGGCTGTTTTAGTTAGAATAAAAGACCAGGCTGTATTAATAGCAACAGCTTTACAAGAGAATAATATTCCGTTTATTTCTTCTGAATCACTGTCTCTTGATAGTTCATTACGCGTCAATTTTCTAATTGCTTTAATTCGTTTGGTCTTGTACCCTGAAGACTACCAAGAAAGAAAAAACATAGTTGCATTTTTATGCGTAGAAAACGAAAAGGTTAAAGATTATGACGCGCTGTTGAATGAGTTGATTTTTGATTCATTCCCAGTCTTTCAGGAAAGACTTAATCTGAAATTTGGATTGTCATTTGATTTTGAGCTTTTTTCCAAAAAATCTATTTACGATGCGATGGAGTACGCAATAGCCAACTTTGATCTGGTGGAAAAAATGGACGCGCATCTGTGTGCTTTCTTGGACAATATTTTTGAATTTAAAACCAATAACAACGCTGACTTTGTAACCTATCTCAATTACTGGGAGAATAAGGGAAGACAACAGTGCATCGTTATTCCTGAGGGTATTGATGCCGTCAAGATTATGACGATTCACAAGGCAAAGGGCCTTGAATTCCCCGTTGTAGTCATTCCTTTTGCTACTGAAGAATTATCACCACTAGGAAACCGTAAAGTTTGGTTTCCTGTAGCAGATACATTCGACAGTTCTTTTGAATGGGCATGGATAAATTTTTCCAATAAACTAAAATACTTGGGATTGGAGGGAGTAGATTTTTATAACAGAAAAATCGATGAGGAAAGAATGGATGCGCTAAATACTCTTTATGTTGCCCTTACTCGGGCTGCCTCTCGAATGTATCTTATTACTCAAGTAGAGGCCGATAAATCCCCAGTGGATAAAAGCTATGCCACCTTATTGAATCGCTTTGTTAGAAATCAAGGTCAAGAGCCTAATGTTGACCTAATTTATGAGTGGGGTCAGTACGAAAAAAGCGAGGAAACATCAGGACAAGTGGTCAAGCATCAGATTCAATCAAAATTTAAGATAGATTCCAGCTGGCAAAATAGGCTGTGGACACAAATGTCTTTTAAGCATGAAAGGCATGGTGATAATGCCCTTCAAAAGGGAATATTAATTCATGATTTGATGGGAGAGGTAAATCATCACGAAGATGTAAATTCGGTTATAGAAAATGCGTTGGATCAAGGGAGCATTAGCCCCTCGGAGTCCGCTTACTACAATGCACTTTTATTTGAGGTAGTTCAACACCCTGATTTGAAAGCATATTTTGATCGAGAATTGATTGTTTATAACGAGTGTGATATATTGGTTCCTAAAAAATCCTTCGTCCGTCCAGATCGTGTTGTAAAAACAAAAACTCACTGGGCAATTATAGATTATAAAACAGGAAAATATAGCGCTAAGCACGAATCACAAATCAATCGCTATGCGGAATTAATTAATGAAATGTACCATCAGGATTGTAAACAGTTTTTGGTTTATATAAATGAGGAAATTTCAGTAAAACCAGTAGTTTAAACAAAGACAAGTTTGAAATAAAATGAAAAGTTTTTTAGACGAGGTAGCTCAAGAAATTATTTCATCGGCGCGAGCTTTTGATGCGTTAAAAATTATTGTTCCTAGTCGTAGGGCTACTTTATTTCTTAAAAATGCATTATCCAATCAAATCGACCGTCCCGTTTTTTCTCCTGAAATAGTCAGTATAGAAGCTTTTGTGGAAGAGCTTTCAGGGCTAAAAAATGTCTTGCCTGTTGACCTTATCTACGAGTTTTTTGCGGTGTATAAGAACAAAACAACAGAAAAAAACAGCGATACATTTGATCAGTTCTTGGGTTGGGCAAAGATGATTTTATCCGATTTTAATGAAATGGACGCCCATCTAGTCGAGTCGAAAACTTTTTTTGATTTTCAATTTTCACTTCAGGAGTTACAGCAATGGGCAAAAAAGGATGATGCTAATAAACTGGTTAAAAACCAACTTGACTTTTGGCGACAAATGCCACTGCTCTACAGTGGTCTAAAAGAATCGTTAGGTAAAAATCAAAAAGGGACTATGGGGATGCTCTTTAGGGAAGCGGTTAATAATTTGGAGCATTATCTTCAGAACAATAGTAAGCATCATTATTTTGTTGGATTTAGTGCCCTAAATGAGGCGGAAGAACAAATTATTCAGGCGTTCCTGACCACCAACCAAGGAGAAGTGATTTGGGATATTGATCGCTATTTCTATGAAGATCGTTCTCATTCAGCAGGAAAATTTATACGCCAATACTATAGCGATTGGAAATGTCTGAGGGGTGCCGAAGTTTCATTTAGAGATAACTTTAGTCAGCCTAAGGTTATTGAGATGATCGGTGTCAGCAAAAACATTGCTCAAGCAAAATATGCGGGGAAGTTGGCCATTGAAGTGTCCGAAAATTATCCCGATGAAAAAACAGCTGTTGTATTGGGAAATGAGGCTTTGCTCACCCCGACATTATCTGCCATTGCTGATGCTCCATCAGACTGGAATGTCACCATGGGTTATCCTTTGGAAGAAACATCGGCGGCATCTTTCTTTGAGGCTTTTGTGAATCTTCACATTAATGTTGTTAAAAATGAAATTTTTTACAAAGATCTCAAAGTGCTTTTAACCACACCATGGTGTATGCGTTTGTTTGAATTTCACAAACTGAATCCCAAACGTGAATTGGAAGTGCTTGAAAAAAAGAATTTATACCGGTTTTCGCTTGATGATCTTTATGAGTCTATTGAACCCGAATCACTTGTAGACTTGTTTTTTAGCGAGACAAAAGACATGGCTGAGTTTCTGAATCGATGTGTTAAAATTAGTGACGCTTTTGTTGAATTTATGTCGCGATCTTCCGATAAAACGGCCTGTTTACACCGTTCTTATTTTCTGCGTTTCAAAGAAATCTTCAATCAAATGGTTTCGATGCACCAAAAATTCAAAGCCATAGATACCCTGCCAACACTCTTACTTTTTTTGAGAGAACTTATCAGAGGAGAAAAAATAGATTTTTTTGGAGAGCCATTAGAGGGTATTCAGTTCATGGGCTTGTTGGAAACGAGATTATTAGATTTTGAAAACCTGATAATTACCAACGTAAATGAAGGTATTTTACCTTCTGGAAAAAAGCATCAATCCTTTCTGCCATTTGATCTGAAGAAAAAATTTGATCTACCGACATTTCTCGAAAATGACACCATTTATACTTACCATTTTTATCGATTATTGCAAAGAGCTAAAAGGGTCTTTATACTTTATAACACAGAAAGTGAAGGTTTGAATGCAGGAGAAAAAAGTCGTTTTCTTTATCAATTAAAATATCATGCCCACCCAGCTCATCAGGTCATAGAAAAGCAGTTGGTGATGGATTACTTCCGGTCTAAAAATCCACTTTCTGAAGTACAGAAAACCGATTCAATTATAACGCGCTTAAGCGAAATTGCCCAAAAGGGGTTTTCCCCTTCCTCTTTATCACTTTACCTTAAAGACCCACTTGATTTCTATCATCAACGCGTACTAGGGATTCGTGAGCGTCAAACCCTAGAGGTCACTATAAATAATATGGATAAAGGAAATTTAGTCCATGAGGTTTTGGAGACCCTATACCTACCTTATCAAAATAAAGTTTTAAAAACAAAAGACTTTATGGATATGCGTAAAAAACTGGGTGCTTTAATGGAAAATAAATATCAATCCATCTATCACGGTAATAAAAAGAGAACAGGTAGAAATCAGATTATTTTTGAAGTCCTTAAAAAGTCCATCATTGATTTTCTTAAAATCGAGGAAGCCCTAGTAAGTGAGGGAAATGAAATCAAAATTTTGGCACTCGAAAAACCTTTTGAACATATTATAAAAATTCCTGAGCTTGATTTTCCGATAAAACTTATTGGCGTCGTGGATAGAATGGACGAGTTCAATGGTGCTTTGCGAATTATAGATTATAAAACTGGAGTAATTCAGCCCAAACAACTTCGACTATCAGACTGGAATATTTTGAGAGAGGATTCTGATTTTACATATTTATTTCAAATCCTTTTGTATTCTTATGTTCATTCAGAGACAATCTCTAATTATAGAGCATCTTATGCAGGAATTATTTCTTTTAGAAATCTTCCAGAAAATTTCATGCCTTTTGAATCAAAAATTGACGATGGTCAGCCGCTTTGCAAGGATAACTTGAACAACTTTGAAAAAGTACTATTTCAACTTATTAGTGAAATATTTAATCCAAAAATCACCTTTAAAGGCAGTAGTTGAATCATTTTAAGTCAAATAATAATATTTAATGTATTATATCTTTAAATTTATAATGTGGAAGAAGACAAAAAAAATAATAGACCAAAGGAAAGGGGCATAAAACGAGAGCGTTTAAATTGGTTACTCCAATTTATTACTGTGGGAGATCGGTTCTCCAGTCAAGATTTTTTTGATCGAATAAAAAAAGGTTTTGTTGAATTTTTGATTGTATTTTTAGGTGTATTGGTTTCTTTCAGTGTTGAGAATCAAGGAGAGGATTTTGGGGATAGAGAGGCTAATATTGACAACCTAATTAATTTAAGGGACGAGATGAACGATATAAAGGGTTATACCGAAGAATATATCGAGGAAAATGTGTGGATCAGATCGCTTTACCAAGACTTATATGACAATTGGGATTTAAAGAAAGATAGTACCTTCATTCGGATAGATGAGGTTGATGGGGAAGCTTATTCCCCGCTTTCTTTTTATAATAATTACAATCCCTTTAATCCCCCCAGGGTGGTTTACGAAGCCATAAAGCTAGACGGCACATTCAGGTTTTTAGGTTCAGACATTGGAAGGCTTGTTAACAACATTTATGATGGAACTGATCTAAAATACCTTATACTTAACACAGATCGAGAAGAACAAGTGTATGTCGATCAGTTTGAAGACAGAGTCGCAAACAAATGGATTTTTGATCTTGAATCTATTGACCTGTATGACATGAATTTTTTTATAAAGAATCGAAAATATATTCAAGAAGACAAATATTTAAAATATAACCTCTTTAAAAGATTAGGGCATTGGACTCAAATTTCTGAACAACTTTCAGATTATGATAAAACGCTGAGTAAAAGCGTAACAAAAATTGACTCTGTCATTAAAGCTAAGGACGATGAGTTCACCCTAATTTGGTGGTGGTTTTAATTCTTTTCAATAAGTCCAGCGACTAATTTTCCCGAAATAAGGGCGGGCGGTACACCAGGACCGGGAACGGTGAGTTGACCCGAAAAAAATAAGTTATTTACCTTTTTGCTTTTTAGTTTCGGCCGAAGAAAAGCGGTCTGAAACAGTGTGTTTGCCATGCCATAGGCATTTCCCTTATAGGAGTTGTAAACCGAAATAAAATCATTGACACAGAATGATTCTTTAAATAGAATATCATCTTTTAATTCCTGACCGGTCAATGCTTCCAAACGATTTAAAACAATATCAAAGTATTTATCTCTAAGCTTATCGGTATCCTCTAATCCTGGAGCAATTGGAATTAGAATAAAACAAGCTTCTTTTCCCTCTGGCGCCATATCTGGATCAGAAATAGATGGGAAATTGGCATAAAAAAGTGGTTCGTCGGGCCACTCCGCTTTGTCATATATTGCACTGGCATGGGTATCAAAGTCCACATCAAAAAATAATGTATGGTGGGACACTTTTTTAACTTTTTTGTTAAGACCTACATAAAAAAGTAGGGAGGAGGGTGCAAAAACTTTTTTATCCCAATAAGCTTCACTATATGCGCGGTATTGCTGTGGCATCAAAGTTTCAGTATGGTGATAGTCTGCGCCACTTAATACGATATCACATAAAATTGTATTCCCTTTAAGCTTAATTCCGACAGCTGTATTTTTTTCCAGGACAATCTCATCAACGGGGCTATCCACATGAATTTTCACCCCAAGACTTTCCGCTAGGCTAACCATTCCTTTGACAATACTATACATACCATCTTTCGGATGCCAAGTGCCTAAACCAAAGTCAGCGAAATTCATGAAATTATAAAAGGCAGGTGTGTCTGCGGGTTTTGCCCCAAGAAATAAAACAGGGAATTGAAGAATCTGAGCGAGTTTGGGGTTTTTAAAATCTCTAGTCACTTCTTTCTTGACGTTGGAAAAAAAGTAACCTAGTTTTTTTATGGTTTCCGGCGTAATCAATTCTAATGGGGATACTCCAGGTCGGTAAACCAGTTCATCAATCGCTATTTTATAATTGTCTGCTGCTTTTTCAATAAATTTTTTGAGTTTTTGAGCACTTCCCTTTTCAACCTCCTCAAAGGCATCATATATCTTTTCCAAATTGTCTCCAATGGAAACAGAATCATTTTTCCCAAAATAAACTTGATATCCTGGATCTAACCGTTCCAGCTGGTAAAAGTCGCTTACAGATTTTCCAAAATCATTGAAAAACTTTTCGAAAACGTCCGGCATCCAATACCATGATGGTCCAATATCAAAGACAAATCCATCTTTTTTTAATTGCCTTGCTCTACCACCAGGGGTACTGTTTTTTTCGTATATATTAACTTGATGACCAGATTTTGCTAGATAACATGCGGCTGACAAAGAGGAAAAACCGGACCCGATGATGATAATTTTCTTTTTCATTAAGTACAAAATTATCAATAAACTAATTGTTTACACGCAATAATCAGGTTTTTAGACTAACAAAATATTATTATGCACCGATGAAGTCTTTTTATCAGACTTTCTTACAGAGTGAATTTCTTCAATAAAAAATGCCATGATGACTCTGTTGTAATGGCGATATCCCGATTAACCAGATAATGGATACAAATGCCTTTCCAAAGCAGTGAGGGAATAGGTGTTTCTATAACCTATACCTCAGCTATAGAAATCTTAGCTCATTTAACGGAAGTTTTGATACTTGAAAACTTTTCAGTTTATACTTAGTTTTCTTTATATTCTGGAAGTAATCTTTATAAGACTAAAATACCATCAAAATGATTTTGGTAGTGAAAAGAAGTATATAAAACCTGTTAAAACTTAAAGGGACTTAAAATTTATTTTTTTGAGATATCGATAAAAATACCGATTAGAACAGCAAGTGTCGTTATTATTACTACGATAGCTACGAATGATGGAGACATGGTTTTAAATGTTTTTTCAAAGATAACCAATTTAAAAACACTGAAAACGGATACAAAATGCATTTTTTTTAGGTTTTTTTGTTGAACTTTTTTTTGTTAAAGTTTTTTTACATATCTTTAAACAGTTTAAATTCAATTTGGTTTATTAGCGCCTCTGCAACTACTATCTCCTAAAGTCAAATTCTAAAATCCTAGCAGAGGCGTTTTTTTT
>CAJWGK010000063.1 GCA_913030895.1 uncultured Flavobacteriaceae bacterium
TCTCTATCCTGATAAACCCAATGGCCATATCTATCTCTTTGCTCGTCTAGAGTTGGTAATTTTTTCTCCCATATAAAATCAGGAACAACATCAAATTGATTTTGAGCCCAAACCAAAGGATCGCTTGGAACGATTTCATTCATACCAATTCCAAAAGCAACTTTTCTTAAGTAATCTCTTTTCATAGATGTTTATATTTTAAAAAACAAATATGAAATTTCAATTAATCCAATTAATTAAATACATAGCTTCATTTCTTCTCAGGTTTGGAAGCGTAAAAGGCCCGTTATAGGTTGCTTTAATTGGCGGATCTTTAAATTCTATTTTTTCTTTTAGTAGAGCATCTTTCAAAATATTGGCGTGTTTAATGAAGTTTTTATCTGATGCAAATCCTGAATACCTGATAACTGCAAAATAACCCGATTTAATACTTGCTACCTCCACCGCATCGTTTAAAGGGAGAGGTGCTGAGTTTTGGTCAAATCGATCAGGTAGATAAAATTGCATAACTTGTTGATTTCCAAATGCATATTGAGTGACAGGAGTAGTCATTTCAATTTTTTCAGAATTTTGATTTTTTCCTGAAATATAGTTAAACAGTTTTTGAAAACCCCCATTTTGATTGTTATAGCGAACCTGTATTACATATCGTTCTTGATAAGAGCGGATTTCAAAATTTTCAAATTTTTGAACTACTTGGTAGCCAGCTTCCTCATAGGCCATAGTGTTTTTTACCATGAAAAAAATGAAGAAAATATATTTAATCAAAATCTTGTTGCATTTCTTCCGGGTCATCTCCCCAAATACGATTATCACGTGGTATCCATCCTTTAATTTCTTTTCGATCACTTATGCTGATACTCACTTTGAACATCTCTGGAGCTACTTCCAATAAATCAACAGTTTTTGGGGCTAGTATCTCTCCTTTTAAAATTGTCAACCATGAGTCGGGGTCATAAGAGTTCAAGGCATAGAGTTCTGTGTCTTCTAATACCAACAGTGTTCTTTTTCGAGTCAATTGATTGTGATAGATCCACCCTTTAATCCCATTAAATAGTTCAATTCGATACCAATCGATATAATTGTTTCCAACGCTTTGATATTCTTCGATAACTTTGACGGGCATTCCTCTGTGTGTCAGAAAGAACTTTTCAGTTTGTTCTTTGAAATCTCTTAAATCTGGATAGTGGCGCAACCAAGACTCTGATTTAGATAGTGATTTGTAGTAAGGGACATGTTTGTCGGCAAAAGCAAAATAAGGAATGAGAAAAAGGATAAAAAGACGTATCAAGTTAAATAAATAGTAATTTCATTATTGTTGAATTCAATGAGATTTTCGACTTCCATGTTTTAAAAATACTGATTTTGCTAATGTTTTATGATTAATCATTTTCCTGATGCCATAAATAGTATCCTTTGCTTTTTTGGATGACTGACTGACATTAACTATCGGGCTCTTCCATGTGGGTGGAAGTAGTTGTAGCTCAAAAGGAGTCACCGTCTCTGGATAATGCAATAAGTTTTTTGGAACGTTTTTATAACCTGGAATGTTGTTGATAATAAAATGAGCATCTGGGTCCTGTTCTTCAGATTGTTTATAAGGGTTGTACATTCTAATGGTATTGATGCCCGTTGTCCCTGATTGCATTTGAATTTGACTGTAATGAATTCCTGGTTCAAAATCCGTAAAAAGTGCTGCTAAAGGGGGAGCGTAATATCTCCAGTCTAGCCATAAATTATAAGCAGCAAAAGAAGCAAGCATCGCCCTCATACGAAAATTAATCCACCCATGATTTCTTAAGTAAATCATGCAGGCATCAATAAATGGAATGCCTGTTTCTCCTTTAATCCACGATTGAAGTTTTTCTTCATCTTGATCACGAATATCATCATAAAGAGGGATGAAGCTTTTCAGCTCAATACTGGGCTCATCTTCTAATTTTTGAATAAAATGTGATCTCCAATATAATCGTGAAAGAAAGGCATTAATGGATTTGGCAAAAACTTTATTAGTCGATTGAATCTCAAATCTTTTTTTCTCTGCGAGCTGAAATGCTTGTCGTAGTGAAAGAGTCCCATGAGCAAAATGAGGGGAAAGGCGAGAGCAGCTATGCTCAGCCGTAATAGGACTAGACATTTCTCTTTGATAGTTCTCTCCCCTGCTCTCTAAAAACGTCTCCAATAAGTCATGTGCTTGATGACTGCCTCCCTTTTGCCTGAAAGGACATGGGGTTTTATCGTAAAAATTGATGGGTTTTTCATGCTCATCAAAATTTAAAATTTCACTTTGATCAATATATTTTTCTATATTTATCAATGGTTTTTTAAGGATTTGCTGTATGGATCCAGCCCAATGATCTCGATTATGCTTACCTCTCTTTACTCCAAAATAAGGATACTCAACCCATTTGATTTTTAAGTCTTTGAATAATGATTTTAGTTTTTTATCACGCTCAAAAGTCCAATGGATACCCGTTTCTTGCTCGCTGATTACTTCAGTGAAGCTATATTTTTGATGAAGTGATTGAAATATCTCTGAAGCATCTCCCGAGAGAATGTTTAAATGCAGTTTGTGCTTTGCTAAATCTGTTTTTAATAACTTTACACTTTCCCAAATAAACTCCCATTGTCTTTGAGACATATCTTTTTGTAACCAAAGTTCTGGCTCAATAATGTAGATTAAAATTGAAGAGGAATTATTTGTCTTTAATAGAATTTCGTTATCTTGAAATCGAAGATTTTTTTTAAACCAGTGAATTTGATAGGACATCAAATCAAAATTTAATCCTGTATCCTTTCTTGAAGATATAGGCTAATGCGATAATATTTAAAAATAAAAATACAAATATCATTATCAAACTGATAGTAATACTAACGTCAGCTAATTCATAGAAGCTCCAACGAAAACCACTGACAAGATATAAAACAGGATTGGCTAACGATACTGCTTGCCAAAATTCTGGAAGCCACTTAATCGAATATAGCGAACCACCTAAAAATACCATTGGGGCAAGTATAATAGTTGGGAATAAAGAGAGCTCTTCCCAATTTTTAGATAAAACTCCAATTAAAAAACCAAGGAGACTGAATGTCAGCGAAGTTAAAACTAACATCAAGATCATCACAAAAGGATGCATGATTTTAATTTCTACAAAAAATAAACCTGTCGCCAAAATTAGACCACCAATGATAATTGATTTTGTGGTAGCCGCCCCCACAAATCCTATAATAATTTCAGTGGTTGATAAAGGAGCTGCATAAATCTCATTAATAGTCCCTAAAAATTTTGGAAAAAAAATACCTGACGAGGCATTAGACACACTTTGAGTTAATAAAGCCAACATCATCATCCCGGGCACGATAAATGATCCGTATGAAACATCTTCAATAACAGGAATACGACTTCCAATAGCTGCCCCAAAAACAACAAAGTAAAGAGCCGCAGAAATAACAGGAGAAAAAATACTTTGAACAGTGGTTCGTTTCATCCGATCCATTTCATGCAAATAAATTGCCTTCACCCCTATCCAGTTCATGAGCTATCCTTTACCAATTTTTCAAAAATATTTTCTAATGAAGTTTGAGACGAATTAACGTCCTTTAATTTTAAACCTGAAAGCTTCAAGTCATTTAATAAACTAGTAATACCCGTGCTTTCTGATTGGGAGTCATAGGTGTATGTAAGAGAGACTTCACTATTCATAGCTAAAGAGTAGTCATGGAGCATAGAGGGTATTTCTGTAATTGGTGTTTGGAGTTCGATAGTTAAGTTTTTTTGACCCATTTTTTCCATAAGTAAGTTTTTATTTTCCGTTATTATGATCTCTCCATGGTTAATGACAGATACTCGATCTGCAATGGCTTCTGCCTCTTCGATATAGTGAGTGGTTAAAATAATCGTTACACCTTGATTTTGTAAATTTTTGACAATGTTCCACATATCTTTACGTAAATTTATATCTACACCAGCAGTCGGCTCATCTAAAAATAAGATTTGAGGTTCATGGCTTAACGCTTTTGCAATTAATGCTCTTCGCTTCATTCCCCCAGAAAGTTCTCTCAGGCGATTGTCTTTTTTATCCCATAAACTTAATTCTTTTAAAATTTTTTCGATATATTCTGGATTTTTTTTCTTACCCCAAAGACCTCGGGTAAAAGCTACGTTTTGAAAAACTTTTTCAAATGCCTCTAGTTGCAGTTCTTGAGGAACAAGACCAATCATTGATCGTGTGTGACGATAATCTTTTACAACGTCATGGTTATCCACTGTAATGGATCCTGAAGATGGGACTACAATTCCACAAATAGCATTAATCAAGGTTGTCTTCCCTGCGCCGTTAGGTCCGAGCAGAGCCAGAATTTCACCTCTTTTAATTTCTAGATTGACGCCTTTAAGGGCTTCAAAATTACCCTCATAGGTTTTTCGAACATTATCAATTTTAATTAAAGTATCGGATGTCATGAATTAGTTGAGGTACATTATATTATAAGACATAAACAGCAATATGGTTTATTTATGATATTTTTGCTTTTTTACTTTTCTCAATTAAAAAGGTGCTAATTAATACTGCAATTAAAGCGACTACAATTTTATAAGTTATTTTCTCTCCTAAAAATAAATAACCGAAAATAAGACCAAAGATAGGGATGATATAAGCAACCTGAGACTGAAACACCAACCCATTATTCTTTAAAATATAAAACCTCATCAACCATGCAATCGCGGTGGCCACTACCCCTAAATAAAATAAAGAGACTGTTGATGTCCAGGAAGGTCGTAATTCTGTAGGATTATCAACGATAAATAAGATAGGTAGAAAAATGATGACGGCCCAAATTAATATACTAGAAGTAACTGTTTCATTTTTAATATGTTTTAACTTCAATGAAAAAAGTCCACCAAGAGTGTAGAAAAAAGGACCTAAAATAATTATCAAAGCATAAAGAAAATTGGTTTGGTTGATTAAGAGATCATCAGAAAATAAATACACAATTCCTAAAAACCCAATGACAATTCCTAGGAGTTTAAGAAAATTAATTTTTTCATCTTGAATAAATAACTGACCTAAAATCGTGGCAAAGATTGGTGCTGTTGACATTAAAATGGCCGCCATATTGCTTTGGACTTTGACGATCCCAAAGGAGATAAAAAAGAAAGGAAGGATAAGATTCACAATTCCAATTAGCGCATACATCTTCCAATGTTCACCAAAGGCTTCGATTTTAATTCCTTTCATCCAACAATATAAAACCATCACCAAGGCTGCAAAAAAAATTCGACCAAAAGCAAGGGTCATCGGGGTATAGGTATCAGAAGCGATTTTAATATTAAAAAAAGCACTTCCCCAAATCGCAGCTAAAGTGATTAGTAAGAAAAAATCTTTAAGAGAAGCCTTATGCATTAATCAAGAGTAAACTGAACACGTTTATTCATTTTCCCTTTACTCTCATATTTTATAAATTTAAATTCCCCAATCTCATGGGTGTTGGCCACGTGGGTTCCTCCACAAGGCTGAAGATCAATGGTTCCTATTTTCACCAATCGGATTTGACCGTTAGTTCGAGGCGGTTGAACCGAAAGAGTGCGAACAAGTTCAGGTTGTTGATCAAGCTCCTCGCTCGTGATCCACTGATAGGAAATCGGATGCGCTTGTTGAATAAACTCATTGATGATTTGGTTCAGAGTTTCGAATTCAAAAGACTCTTCTCCTAAGTCAAAATCAATTCGACTTTTCTCCCAACCAATCGAACCTCCCGTGACATAATAAGGAAGAGCGGCACATAATAAGTGCATCGTTGTATGCATCCGCATTAAACGGAAACGGTGGTCCCAATCAATGCTGCCTTGAATATCTCCGGATGCACCTTCAATAGCGCTTTCCAGAACATGAGCGATCCCTTTTTCGTGCTTAATCGTATTGATAACATTGACTTTTTGGCCGTTGACCTCTACAACCCCTTTGTCTCCGGGCTGTCCTCCACTTTGAGCATAAAAGCAGCTATCCGCTGTGATAATTTTTTCTTCTTCCACCGCCACAATCGGAGCTTGAAATTCTTTAATATAACTATCGTTTAAAAAAATCATTTTTTACTCTCTTCTATTTTGTACTCGACACAAGCCTCAATTCCCCCTTGAGAATTACTTTCCATTTTACACTCTTCATGGAAGCCATAATACTCAAAAGTAGAGGCCACATAGAGCGCTATACCCATGATGGCAAAAACCGTAATGGCATAGATGATTTGTTTTGCTTTCATTAGATTAATCGGTCCTGAAATCCTATCAGTTGTTTGTTGACGATCACATCAGATTTTTTTAAGGGTCGAAGGAGCTCTATCCCCTCAAGGCTAATACATCGACTCAAAGCCACATAGAGTTGTCCTGGAGCGAAAGAACCTTGGCTCATATCGATAATCACTTTTTCAAATGTCTGGCCTTGGCTTTTATGAATAGTAATCGCCCAGGCAAGTCTCATGGGATACTGTTTAAAGGAGCCCGTTACATTTTCTAATACTTCCTGTTGATCATCATCATAGGAATACTGAATACGATCCCACTTCTCCTTTTTGACCTCATAGATTTTATGATTAATTTTCACCTTGATCTTTTTCTCAGCGATATCATGAATGGTTCCAATCGAACCATTCACCCATCGCTTCTCAGGGTCATTCTTGATCATGATGACTTGAGCGCCTTTTTTGAGTTTGAGCACTTCATCGGTGGGGAAAAGTTCTTTGTAAAATTGTCCGGTGGCTTGAGCTCGATAAGAGAACTCTTCACTACTTAATTGTTTTAGGTAATTTTGATTAATCCCACTGGCCCGAGCATTGGTTGTCGTCAAAATAATCTTTCCCTCATCCATTTCAAAGTTATCTACTAAGGAGTCATTGAGGTTATCAATTTGAGAATGGGTAATTGAACCATCGCGCACCGCGTTTAATAGGTAGATGAAATGGTCATCCTTTTGTCGATAAATGCTTTGTAATTCAAGGGTTTTGAACTGAGCGTCCTGAAAGATATTAGAATGAAAGAAGAATTGACCACTTGGATAAATGCGCTCCAATAAACTCGACTCATCCATATTGACCACGGGGGGTAATTGGAAGAGATCTCCAAAGACGATGACCTGAACCCCTCCAAAAGGTTGGGTGAGTTTTTTGCGATGAACGCGAAGTGAGTAATCAATGGCATCGAAGACATCCGCTCGGACCATAGAGATCTCATCAATGATGAGTGTTTCTAGATTTTGAAGTAATTCTATTTGTCTTACTTTTTTGATATGACGGGTTTGAATGACCTTAGGAGGAAATCCAAAGAAAGAATGAATGGTTTGTCCCTTCACTCGAATAGCGGCTACACCGGTCGGTGCAAGGACGGCTGTATTTTTTTGAGTGATAGAACGAAAATAAGCAAGGAGGGTGGACTTACCACTTCCCGCTTTTCCTGTAATATAAAAATGATCTTTGGTATTTTCTAGTTGTTCAACAATTGACTCAAATTCCTCACTGAGAACAAAGTCATCTGGTAAAAGGCTATTATAATTTTTTTTATAGGCCATGAATGATATCACTTGCCATTTGAAAGCATTCTTTCACTGTTGCTTTTTGTATTTGTAAACGAGTCATTTGGGAAGAAAACTTCAGCTGCTCAACATAAATATTTTTTTTAAAATAAATTCCTATAAAAACCAATCCAACAGGTTTTAATTTAGTCCCCCCGCCCGGACCTGCAACTCCAGTGGTGGAAAAAGTCATTTGGCTTTTTGTTATTTTATGAAGATTAAAACACATTTGAGAACAAACCTGCCTACTCACTGCTCCCTGACTTTTGAGGGTTGAGGGAGAGACTTTAAGGTATTTGGTTTTGGCATCATTGGAATAGGTAATCATGCCACTTTGGTATATTTGTGAGATGCCTGCTTGAGCAGTAAATCTCGATGCCAGCAATCCACCTGTACAAGACTCTGCGGTAGACACTGTAATTTGATTATCTAGGAGATATTGGATAGTTTTGGATTCGACGCTCATTAGATAGATATACTTATTATATCGACCCCAAAATAACAATGACCGTTTAATTATCCACAAAATGCATACATTTTTTAAAATATCTGATTTATTATTCAGTATTTTAGGTATTTTTTATTTTTATATATGCATAAATTGCATATTATTTATCATATAGAATCACGGAGGTTTGAAATGGCAGATATGTTCACAGGTTACTATCCTTTCCTTATTATGATCGTTTGGTTTGTTGTGGGGATTGTCGGTTCTCGTATGTAGCTAAAAAATTAGAGGGTAGCGGTCTCCTTGGCTACCCTCAATTACTAATTAACTTTTTCGCTTTTTCTCTTAATAAATATTTTTGAATTTTACCTGTGGAAGTTCGTGGAATAGTCTCGAAAAAATAATATTTAGGAACCTTAAAAGAAGCCAAATTTTCTTTACACCACTGTTGTGCTAAGCCTTCTTGCCATTGATGATTAGCTTTCGTTTCTATAAAAGCACAAGGAACCTCTCCCCATTTTTTATCAGGAACAGCAATAACCGCAGCTGCACTCACAGCTTCGTTTTTTAAAAGAGCTTCTTCTATTTCAATAGAAGAGATATTCTCGCCACCAGAAATTATAATATCTTTGGAGCGATCTTTTAATTGAAGATATCCATCTGGATGCATGACTGCTAAATCACCAGAATGAAACCAGCCTCCTGCAAAAGCTTTTTCATTGGCTGATTTATTTTTCAAATATCCCTTCATCACAATATTACCCTGAAACATGACTTCCCCAATTGTTTGACCATCAGCAGGAACAGGTTTGAGGGTTTCTGGGTCTAAAACATCGAGATGTTCTAATGGAAGATAGCGAACCCCTTGGCGGGCTTTGAGTGAAGCTTGTGATGTCATATCTAAATCATCCCAATCACGGTTCCATTCATTAATTACTGCTGGTCCATAAGTCTCTGTTAAGCCATAAAGGTGAGTAACCAAAAACCCTGCCTCAGACATTTGCTTTAAAACATTCTCTGGTGGGGGAGCAGCGGCTGTGAAGAATTGAACTTGATGTTCTGGTTGATAGTCTTGTTGGTTTTCCATGGAAAGAATGATGGACATGACAATGGGAGCCCCACATAAATGGCTAATTTTATAATCTTTTATGCTTTTCCAAATAGGCTCAGCCCGCACTTGTCTGAGACAAACATGAGTTCCGATAATTGCTGATAGAGTCCAAGGAAAACACCAGCCATTACAATGAAACATGGGAAGAGTCCAAAGGTAAACGGAGTGTTTAGGCATCGAGGCAACCAAGGCATTTCCCTGAGCGAGTAAATAAGCTCCGCGATGATGAGAGACAACTCCTTTGGGGTCACCCGTCGTGCCTGAAGTATAGCCCACCGAAATTGCATCCCATTCATTTTCTGGCATCAGCCATTGATAATCTGGATCTCCAACTTCAATAAACTTTTCATAATCAATGACCTTATGAGAGCTTGAAGTACTGTCTTGAGATGAGTCTTTTGTATCAGCTTGTTCGTCTTGGTAGCAAACCAGTAAAGGCTTAACTTTGCATAATCCTAAAACTTCATAAATGACCGAGGATAACTCTTGATCAAATAATAATATTTGTGAGTCAGCATGATCTAATTGAAA
>CAJWGK010000064.1 GCA_913030895.1 uncultured Flavobacteriaceae bacterium
ATTACCCTATTGAGTTAAAACAAAATGATGCTGTTGCTGCTTTAAATCAAACTTTCTCTGTGAATGGAAAATCTTATAGCCCAGACCATTCCAGTTTTCCTGACGGTGGAACAACTTTTTCCTTTAGAGCTGGGGGTATTTATGACATCAATGGAGATGGTAAATACAATCTAAGACTTTCTACCGGAATCAATCAAGGATTTGTTCCATTTGTATGGTTATCAAATCAACCTGCTAACTCAGGGGTTTTAAGGGCATTTCAAGGTTATGACCAACACCCTGATTCCTCAACCTATCTCCCTGAAGATGAATTTAAAGCCGTTATGGATAGTTTTCAATCTGGCGACTTCCAATTCACAGACGATGTAACTTATGGGAATCCTACAGGAGACGCACTTGCTGAGACAGTGCCCAGTGGAACATACTACACCGATCCTGATTTTAAATTGCCATCCAACTGGAGAACGTCTATAGCTTTTGATGCAGAATTGCCGCTTGGAATTACTGCTGGCGTAAATTTACTTTACACAAAGTATCTACAGGGAATTGTTGTTAAAGACATTATCGCTAATGAACCCGATCTAACATTTTCTGGACCGGATACAAGAAAATACTGGTCAGGTTCCTATGAAAGTGACCCGAACTATAGAAATGTGTGGTATTTATCTAACATACGTAAGGACGATTTACCACAATCTTGGTCGGTGACCCTAAATGCAGCCAAAAGCTTTGGTGATTACTTTGATTTTTCAATTGCATATACCACCGGAAAAGCAGAGGATAATGGTGCTTTGGAAGGTTCTACAGCATGGTCAAGTGTTCCATCAACAGTTGCTCAGGATAGAAATAACCCCGAAATTGGTTTTGCTCAGTGGGATGTTAGAAACAGGGTTATAAGCACGCTGTCTTATCAGAAAGGCAACACTTCAATTGTTGTTTTCTATCGAGGACAAAACATGGGAAGGTATAGCTATACCTATGGTGGTCATGTAGACAGAAGTGAGCGTTTGCTTTATATACCAAATAGTGCAAGCGAACTTAACTTTATCCCTACAAGCGATTATACTGCCGCCCAACAAGTTGCAGCTTTTGACGCATTTATAGATCAAGATGACTACTTATCTGAAAATAGAGGCAAAATTGCTGAAAGATATGGTGCAACCTTACCTTACTTAGGTCGATACGATGTCAAACTAATTCAAGGTTTTGATATTGGAACGGTAGAAGGTTATTCCAATAAAATTGAGTTAAGCCTAGATATTCTTAACATCGGTAATTTGCTAAATCAAAACTCAGGTGTTGCAATGGTTGCAAATAGTGGTAATAGCGCACGAATGTCGCCTTTATCCTATGAAGGTCCGAATAACGCGGGTGAGCCAACTTGGACAATGAATGAGGTCAATGGATCACTTAATTATGGGTCTTACAGAGAATCCACCAGTGTATTTAACAACTGGAGTATGCAATTTGGAATTAGGTATATTTTTAACTAACTGCTCAATTGATATTAAAAACCCCTTGAATATCTCAAGGGGTTTTTTTATTGTTGATTAAACACTTACAAAATAGCATCAATTTCAAATGGTCTTTGAGGCGGGATAAAAACCAATATCGCTTATTTTTTTATGCTTATCTCCCCCTTAATATCCGTTTTCTATATTCAGGTCGTTCAAGCCACTCTTCAAAAAAAGGTTCGTAACGATCATCTTTCATCCAAAAGTGAGATTTGGGATTTTTTAATACTTTTCCCTCTGGATAATCCTTTCCAGCTACGCTGGAATCAATACTGGCATTCAAATTTAAATACGCTTTTTTCATCTGCTCAAAAACTATTGGCTTTTCAGTCGTCAAGTCCTGACTTTCTGCAGGGTCATCTTTCAAATCGTATAACTCGAATTTGTTTTCTTTAATACTCGTTGCAACAAGTTTGTAGTTATTATTAATCAACGCTCCCATATCTTTAAATCGAAATGGAATATAGGTATCACGCTGTTTTAAATTCTCACTAAAAATTGGCTTCAAACTGATCCCATCTATGGGTTGAATTAAGTCGGAATCAGGCAAATCCAGTAGCTCAGCAATGGTAGGAAAAATATCCATCGTTGATGCCGGATAATTGGTCACTTTTGGTTCAATCATTGCAGGCCACTCTAAAATGCTTGGCACTCTCAATCCACCTTCCCAGATGGCTCCCTTACTACCTCTTAACCCACCTACAGTTGTCGGCTCAATATCCCTTAACCCACCATTATCACTGCAAAACCATAAAATGGTGTTTTCCTCTAATCCAAGCTCCCTCAGCGTTTTCCGTAAAACACCCAGACTTCTGTCAAAAGCCACTAATTCTCCATAATGGTTTTGACTTTTCTCGTCTAAATCTTTAAAATTTGCTCGATCTGCCTCACTGGCGACAAAAGGATCATGAGGTGAACCATCCCAAATCACGGTAAAAAAAGGCACGTTTTGACTACTTTTTTCTTTGATAAACGCCAATGCTTTATTTACAATAATCTCAGATGAATCCCCTTTTAGGTCAACAAAAGACCCATTTTCGCTCATTAAGGGATTGATATCAAAAAAGTTAGTTACTGTCAACCAGTGGTCAAAACCAAAATTTCCTGGACTGTGACTGTCTTCCTTAAAAATAGGTACACCAGGCCCTCTAAGTCCATTCAAATGCCATTTCCCAAAATGTCCTGTTGCATACCCTGCCTTTTGAAGTGCTTTTCCTATTGTTTTTTCTTGTGTTCTCAGGGCATAGCCGTGCGACGGCACGCCTGAACGATCATTTGTTCTTCCTGTTAGTACACTTGCACGCGTTGGAGAACAAACCGGGGCAGCAGCATAAAATCGATCAAATCGAATTCCATTTTTTGCCATGGCATCTAGGTTTGGGGTTTTCAAAACAGGGTGGTTGTAATAGCCTGTTTGCCCCCAACCTTGATCATCAGTCATTATTAAAATTATGTTAGGATTTGTTTCTACTGTTTTTTGACAAGAAACCGCAGATAAGATTAGAATAGAAATAAGTATATTTAATTTTTTCATTTTAGTTTAATTGGTTTTACAATTTAAAATTATCAATTGAAATTTCTAAGATGGAAAATAAAAATATATTATTTAATGCTTTTCACCCCCAAACAAGCCTTTTCTTAGTTTATTTTTTCTTGGTTATACATCCCAAAAAACACCGATGGGAGCTAATTGATTAACTAAACCAAAAATAACAACATGATAAAAAATATATCCTTTATTAATTTGATCCTTCTTTTATTTGGAGGGTTTTTGAGCGCTCAAGAAGCCTGCCCTCCTTGCGAGGTTATTGCAAATAAAGAGATGGAGATCACATTAGGTCAAAAAAAGTGGCCTAATATCAAAAATCAAAAATTGATTAAAGTAAACAGTCTTACACCCATAAATTATGGAAATCGGTTGGGTTACAGAAATGTTAAACTGCCTAAGTGGTGGTTAAAAGATAACCTAGATCCTTGGTCAGATTCTCCCTATTGGGGTGAAGATTATGTTAAACCTAACCATGAATTCAAGGAATGTGTGAATGATTCACTTAGATGGCAATGTGGTTATTCATATGTAGTGAAGTTACCAGATAATTTTAAGAAACGAAATGAGTACCCGTTGATAATCTTTTTACATGGAGGGGTAAGGGCAAAATCAAATACTTTTTTAAATCGCCAAAAAACACTGGATGCTTTCAATCTTCCAGCGGACGATCCTTCTATTTTGGTAGCCCCTATTAGATTGGAATGGGATTGGGATCCCAAAAAAATAAAAGATCTAATCGTCGATATTAAATCAAATTTAAAGATTGATGAAGACAGGATTTATCTCACAGGCTTAAGTATGGGAGGTAGAGGAACTTTTATTGTTGCTGCCAGCCTATCCGATGAATTTGCAGCAATCATGCCTTTAAGCCCTCATCACGGCCCTTTTTCATATGTGCCACTAGCTGAAAAGGTTGCCCATATTCCCACTTGGCTTCATCACAGTACCAATGACAAAACATCCAAGTTCACTGTAGCAAAAGAAATGGCAAATCAGTTGGATTCCATCAACTCTAATTTTGTTTTTAATGTGGGAGAAAATGGACATTCAGGATGGAACTCAATTTACAGTAATCCAGACTATATGGAATGGTTGTTGTCTTGGAATAAAAAAACCAATTAACCTGTCGTTCATATAATTAATGCAAAAGAAAACCCACAACACAGTTGTGGGTTTTCTTTTGCGGAGAAAGAGGGATTCGAACCCCCGGAGGTGTGACCCTCAACAGTTTTCAAGACTGCCGCATTCGACCACTCTGCCATTTCTCCTTTGGGTTGCAAATATAATATTTATTGATTTTCCCAGCACAACTATCGAAAAAAACATGTTGGATTAGGGATTAATATTTCACATATTTTATTATTTCAAGGCCATAGCCAGTAATACCCACCCGTGGCATTTTATTTGAATTGCTGATCAAATTGAGTTTTTTGATTTTTAAATCGTGTAATATTTGGGCTCCAATTCCAAAATCCCTGCTGTCCATGGCAATGGGTGGGGCTTTGTCAAGCTCACCTTTTTGTTGCATTCCCTCTAATTTCTGAATTCTCGAAAGTAGATTTTCAGAGGATTGCTGTTGGTTGATAAAGATTACGGCACCTTTTTCTGCTTGGTCAATGAGGGAAAATATATCATCTAATCCCTTGGTGATTTGACCCGTTAACATGCTCAGAATATCATTGGTAATGCGCAGAGAATTTATTCTTGTCAATACGGGTTCGTCTTCTTTCCAGCTGCCTTTGGTTAGGGCCAGATGTATTTGTTTGTTGGTTGTTTGCTGAAATGTTCGAAGTCGAAAAGGTCCAAAACGAGTTTCCAATTGAAAATCGCTTTTTTTCTCAATCAGGCTGTCGTGTTGCATTCTGTAGGCTACCAAATCCTCTATGGAAACTATTTTTAGATTGAATTTTTCGGCCACTTTTACCAACTCTGGTAGTCTTGCCATAGATCCATTCTCATTCATTATTTCGACGATAACGCCAGCGGGTTCAAAGCCAGCGAGCCTGGCAAAATCTGTGGCAGCTTCGGTATGCCCCGTACGTCTTAAAACACCACCGTCTTTGGCGATCAATGGGAAAACGTGTCCCGGACGTGTCAAGTCCAGTGATCGGGTTTTGGGGTCCACTAGCGAACGTATGGTTTGTGAGCGATCATTTGCTGAAATTCCGGTAGTAATCCCTCCGCCCCTGTAGTCTACAGAGACTGTAAATGCCGTTTCCATGGGGTCAGATGTGGTATTTACCATTCGATCTAATTTCAGCCTCTTACATCTTTTTTCTGTTAAAGGAGTACAAATTAAACCCCTACCATGTGTTGCCATAAAGTTGATTTTCTCAGGGGTAATGACCTCTGCTGCGGCGACAAAATCTCCTTCATTTTCTCGGTTTTCGTCGTCTACCACAATAATAATCTCCCCTTTTCGGACGGATTCTATGGCTTCTTCTATGGTATTGAGTAAATTTTTTGGCATTTTATTTATGATTTTGAACCAAGGTATTTAGAAAATATTTTTTGAATGGGTACCGTTATGATGTCCAAATTTATAAAGCCGGCATCTGCGGAAGCCCTTTTGGTTAAATAGAATGCAAAAGGGGCCAACACCATAGTGGAAATCCAACTGGCTAATGAAGGATCGATGCTGTTGTCCTCTGCTGCGTTTTTAGCAAAAATTCCGATATAGTGGTAGGACAGAAAGATAATAACCGACAAAACCATGGGGAGTCCCAAGCCGCCTTTCTTTATGATGGCACCCAATGAGGCGCCTATTAAAAATAAAAAGATACAGGAGAATATCAAGGTTAGCTTTTCCAGCATGACCATTTTGTGCAGGTTGATTGCTTTTTGATATATAAAAAAGGCTTTTTTCTTATTTTCAAGATTTCTGATAATGCTTCTGATATCGCTGGCAGATTGTTCTGCTACTTGACTGATTTTCCAATTTTCTGAATTTAGGAGGAAGTTTAATACATTGGCACGTACCAAAGAATCGTTTTCAAAAGGTTCCTTGTAGTCCAATGCCTTGATCTGACCACGATAATTCTTTTTGATAAAGTTATCACTAAAGACTTTTCTTTGAAATTGAAAATCGCGTTCCATTGTATCGATGCTTACTTTCAGCTGATCAACTTTTTGCATTCGATAGGTGGTGGTGTAGTTTTGTTCGTTGAGGTCTACATTATTAAATTTTGAGAGGTCGATGTTCATCACATATTCCTCAAAATGAACTTTGGCATGGGGAAACCGCCGTTGCTCCTCATAATTTGTGCCCTTTATTTCCTCATAGCGATTTCCGTCATATAACACCAACTGAAGTGTGGCGTCTGTGGTTTTACTTTTGAGTTCTCCTTTTTTAGCTTTTATGACAATACGGTTTTTGTAATCGTCTGTTTTTTCGTGAATAATAACTTCCTCCAACAAGCGATCCTCGGTTCCGTGTTTTCGTTTCACTTTGATACTCATTTGCCCCAAGTCGTTAAAAACGCCTTCTCTGATCGCGATGGCAGGTTTTAATTTACTCAGATTTCTTCTGAGATTAAAAGATTTGACTTCCCCAGCAGTAATCACATAATTTGAAAAATAATAACTGCCAATTCCGATCATTATATGCACTATAAAAAGACCACTCATTCCTCGAATCAGTGAAATTCCACTGGATTTCATAGCGGCAAATTCATAATTCTCTGCCAAGGTTCCAAAGGTCATCAACGAAGCCAGTAGTATGGACAGTGGAAGAACAATGGGAACCAATTTTGGGGTGAAATAGATCAAGAACTTAAAAATGGTTTCAAAGTCCAAACCTTTTCCTGCCAAGTCATCGATGTACAGCCAAAAAGTTTGCACCACAAAGATCAGCATGCAAATGGCAAAAATGCTGGACAGCCGAATTAAATACTGGCTAATTATATAGCGATCAAGAATTTTCAATACTAATTGTTGATATAATAATCGGGATAATCTTCCTCATTAAAGACAAAAAACTGCTCAGGTATCGGGGTATTCACCTCTATTTTATCAATAGTGAGTGTTGTAATCGTTCCATTTTTACCTACTTCAATAAGCTTGTAGATATGATTCTTTTTAATATCAATCCCTACCAGAAGTGATTTGAGGTCAACTTCTTCCTCTGTGGGGATAAGTTTAACAAATTGAATGGTTTTACCCTTTATCTTTTGGTTGATGTCCCATCGGTAATCATAACCCTCTTTATAAAATTGTAACAAGGCTTTTGGATTGATTCCAAAATCCTCCTTCTCATCTACCTGGGTGACCGTAATTTCCTCATTTTCTGGAACAATGGTGTACAATTTAGATCCATCAAAAAGTTGAATGGCATCTAAAAAATTTAATCTGTATTTTTCTTGGGAAACCATTACCTGTCCGGAACTCTCTTGGTTAATTTGTTCGGTGCGGTTGTTGAGAACATAACTAAAATCAAAGGTGATATTGCTATAGCTTTCCATTTGTTTCGAGGCTCCTTCCAGTAATTTTTTTGCTTCCAAAGAGGTTTGCCCATACAATAGGTTCAGGCTTGCAAAGAGGAACAGGAAAAAAAATGGTTTGGAATTCATAATACAAATTTAGACATCTTCCCTGTTTAACAGCTCATTCAGTGCATTTAAATCAGAAATCAAAACTTGTCTGGCTTTGCTGCCCTCAAATGGTCCCACGATACCAGCGACTTCCATTTGATCTATGATTCTTCCTGCGCGATTGTAGCCCAATTTAAGTTTTCTTTGCAACAGAGAAGCTGATCCCTGCTGGGCAGTCACAATGACCTCTGCCGCCTCTCTAAATAAGTCATCTCGTTCTGCAGGATCTAAATCCAAGGTACTGCTGTTTTCGTCTATATATTCTGGGAGTATATAGGCATTGGCATATCCCATTTGTGCACCTATATAATCCGATATTTTTTGAACTTCAGGCGTATCGACAAATGCACATTGAATCCGGGTTAAATCGTTGCCTTGGGTGTAAAGCATATCGCCCCGCCCAATCAATTGATCTGCACCGACGGAGTCTAAAATGGTACGCGAATCGATTTTTGAGGTCACTTTAAATGCTATTCGGGCGGGGAAGTTGGCTTTGATGATTCCAGTAATCACATTAACGGAGGGTCTTTGGGTAGCAATGATTAAATGAATGCCCACAGCTCGCGCCAATTGTGCCAGTCTTGCAATGGGGGTTTCTACTTCTTTTCCTGCGGTCATGATCAAATCAGCAAACTCATCTACCACCAAAACGATATAAGGAAGAAAGCTGTGTCCCTCAGTGGGGTTTAACTTGCGTTCTCGATATTTTTGGTTGTATTCTTTAAGGTTGCGACACATCCCTTTTTTTAGTAATTCGTATCGATTGTCCATCTCTATACACAAGGAATTTAGGGTGTGTATAACCTTTGTATTGTCTGTAATGATGGCTTCCTCAGTATCGGGCAGTTTGGCCAAATAATGACGTTCAATTTTATTGTAGATATTCAGTTCTACCTTTTTGGGGTCCACCAAAACGAATTTGATCTCGGCGGGATGTTTCTTGTAAAGTAGAGAGGTGAGCACTGCATTGAGTCCAACAGATTTCCCCTGACCTGTTGCACCTGCCATCAGCAAGTGAGGCATTTTGGTTAAGTCAACGACAAATGTTTCGTTGCTGATGTTTTTTCCCAACGCGATCGGTAGTTCCATCTCTGCGGATTGGAATCTTTGGGAAGTAATTACCGAGCGCATGGATACAATACTGGGGTTTTGGTTAGGAACTTCAATTCCAATGGTTCCTTTCCCAGGAATGGGAGCGATTATCCTAATCCCCAAAGCAGAGAGCGAGAGTGCAATATCGTCTTCTAAATTTTTGATTTTGGAGATCCTGATTCCCGCGTCTGGGATGATTTCATAAAGGGTTACCGTAGGTCCTATGGTCGCCTTGATTTTTGCGATCCCGATATTGTAGTTATTGAGGGTATCAATGATCTTATTTTTATTCAACTCCAATTCCTCTTGGTCTATGGTGATAGAACTTTCTCCATAATCTTTGAGGAGGTCCTTTATCGGAAAACGGTATTTACTCAATTCTAATTTTGGATCAAAAGAACCTTGTTCTTCCACCAAGGATTGCGCCAAATCGTTGATAGAGGCTTCTTCTTCACTAAACGTTTCTATTTCTAAGGTAACTTCCTCTTCATCGGGTTTTTCCTCTTCCGTCAATGAGGGCTCTTCAATGTCTGTAGCTTCAGCAGTAGTCGCCTCCACAAATTCGTCCATTTCTAAATCCAAACTGTTTTCAACGGGGACGGAATCGGGTTGTTCTTCTTTTTGAAAAATAGATTGTAAGTAGTGTTTTACTCTTTCTGGAGTCAGTTTCCATTGGAAGACCAATATCACCAGCAACGAAAATATCAAAAGTCCAGATACGCCAATTTTACCGAGGTACATCACCAAAAAAGTATTGACCTCAAATCCAACCAAACCTCCCAGTAAGGGCATGTCGTAGTGATAAAAACCAAAAAATACAGAGAACAGTATTATATATAAAAACGACCAACTCCAGTGGTTGAAGCCCTTTTCTCTACCGTAGTCAAAAAAAAACAAATAGCCCGT
>CAJWGK010000065.1 GCA_913030895.1 uncultured Flavobacteriaceae bacterium
TGATATTGAATACTTATTATCAATCATAGCAATTGATAACAAGGATGTTTGTTTTACTTAATTTTAATAAGTTTTTACTGAACAAAAAATAATCCATTACCACTTAGATATTGGATTTTTTTTATCAATGCAGCGGATTAATGAAAACAATTTCATGGCAGTAGTAGGATTTGGAAATTCAAAGTTACAAAAAACCCTCCTAAATAGGAGGGTTGATGATTTTAGGTTCTAATCAAGAAGATGTACTAAACGATCTTGGTCGCTAGATAATCACCTACCTCACTTGTTTTACAAGCCTTTCCTCCTGCTTCAACCAAATCCTCTGTGACTACGCCTTCCGCCAGAGATTGATCGACTACCTTCCGAATTAAACCACCTTCTTCGTGAAGTCCAAAAGACATTTCAAACATCATTGCGGCAGAAAGAACCGTCGCCAATGGATTGGCAATATCTTTTCCAGTTGCTTGAGGGAATGAACCGTGAATGGGTTCATACAAGCCGATTTCTGCACCGACCGAGGCTGAGGGCATCAACCCCATTGATCCGGAGATCACAGATGCCTCATCAGTAAGAATATCGCCAAAAAGATTTTCTGTAATAAGCACATCATAGCTGTTGGGCCATTGAACTAATCGCATCGCGACAGCATCTACAAACTCATAAGCTACCTCCACTTCTGGATAATCTTTTTCCATCGCTTGAACAGTTTCTCTCCACAATCGTGAGCTTTCCAAAACGTTGGCTTTATCAACACAACATAGCTTTTTGCTTCGAGTCATTGCCAATTCAAAACCCTTTTTAGCGAGACGTTGAATTTCAGATCGTGTATATGTACAAGTATCAAAAGCAGTATTGCCGTCATCTTTTCTTCCTCTTTCGCCAAAATATATTCCTCCAGTCAATTCTCTTAGGAAGACTAAGTCGGTTCCTTCAATACGTTCTTTTTTCAATGGAGATTTTTCTATCAATGAAGGAAAAGTAAAGGTCGGACGGACATTGGCAAACAGTCCAAGTTTTTTTCTCATTTTAAGAAGCCCTTGCTCCGGTCTTACTTTAGCTGAAGGATCGTTATCAAATCTGGGGTGACCAATCGCACCGAAAAGTACTGCATCTGCATTTATACAGATTTCGTGGGTTTCGTCTGGGTAAGGTTCCCCCACTGAGTCAATTGCAGCAGCTCCAGTCAAGGCAGGCATCCATTCGATTTCATGATTGAATTTTTGTGCGATGGCGTCACATACTTTTACAGCCTGATCGATTACTTCTGGGCCAATGCCGTCTCCGGCCAATAGGGCGATTTTTAATTTCATTGAGTGGTATTTGTTAGGAAATGATATTTAACATTTTTTCAGTGGCTTTAATCGCCGAAACGGTTTGATCGGAATCCAATCCACGAGTGATAAATTCTTTTTTTGTATTCTTCCATGTGATTAAAGTCTCACATAAAGCGTCGGAATTACTGCCCGGTGGGATCCGAACGGCATAGTCGATCAGTAGGGGTAATTCCTTATTTTTTCTTTGATATATTTTTTTTATTGCATTCATAAAGGCGTCAAACTGTCCGTCACCTGAAGCATTTTCCTCCAAAAGCTCTCCCTCCATTTCCACTGAAACAGCAGTTGTGGGTCGAAGTCCTTTTGAGTGAGTTAATACGTATGATTTGACCTTTACTTTTTGTTCGATATTACTGTTAAGCACATCAGAGATGATGTAGGGTAAATCTTCAGTAGTAACGATTTCTTTTTTGTCACCCAGTTCAATTATCCTTTGGGTTACCTTTTTAATCTCATCATCGCTGAGCGTTACACCAAGCTTTTGAAGATTCTTTTGAATATTTGCTTTTCCTGAGGTTTTTCCCAATGCGTATTCACGAGTTCTTCCAAAACGTTCTGGAAGTAAATCATTGAAATACAGGTTATTTTTTTTGTCTCCATCAGCGTGTATCCCAGCAGTTTGGGTAAAAACATTCTCTCCTACTATGGGCTTATTTACTGGAATTCTAAAGCCTGTAAAAGTCGCAACCAATTTACTAACCTTAAATAATGAGGATTCATTGATGTTAATACTAACCTCGGGCATAAAATCTTTCAGGGTAGCTACCGTGCTTTCCATAGGCGTATTTCCAGCTCTTTCACCCATCCCATTAACTGTCAGGTGTAATCCATGACACCCAGCTCTAACAGCCTCCATGGCATTGGCAACACTAAGATCATAATCGTTATGGCCATGAAAATCAAAGTGAATCTCAGGGAATTTTTTTATGACTTCTGAAATAAAGGTATAGGTCTCATAATAAGTCATTACACCTAGCGTATCGGGTAATAAAACTCTTTTAATGGGGAGCGTTGAAACAAATGATAAATAATCGTTTACATAGGCTTTAGAGTTGCGCATCCCGTTACTCCAGTCTTCTAAATAAACGTTTGTTTCAATTCCTTCTTTTTGGGCAGCAAAAACATTATCCTCTATTGCTTTAAAGTGCTCACTAGGGGATTTTTTTAATTGATGTTTCAGGTGGTTTAAAGAACCTTTTGTTAATAAATTTTGAACTTTAACTCCTGTTTCTAGCATCCATTCAATAGATGTGCCCCCATCGACAAAACCAAGAACTTCTACTCGTTTATCAAGACCTTCACTTTTTGCCCATTGGGTAATTTCATTGACGGCATTGTGTTCACCAGTGGAAACTCGGGCAGAGGCAACCTCAATTCGATCCACATTTAATTCACATAAAAGTAACCTAGATAACGTTAGTTTTTCTGCAACTGAAAAGGAAACACCAGAAGTTTGTTCTCCATCCCGAAGGGTGGTATCCATGATTTCGATAGTTCTCTTCATTGATCCTAGTTCTATGGAGTTTCTATTAGAGGGGTGTATCTTTAGAAAAAGTTTTGATGTCCTCTTTGATATTTAAAAGGTAGTCAATGTCATCAAAACCATTTGTCATGTTATCTTTTTTGTAAGGATTGATATCAAAGCTTTCAGATGAGCCTGTTGCATCAATCATAATCGTTTGGTTGGGGAGATTCACCGTTAAAGTAGTTGACGGATTCCGATTAATTTCATTAAAAACATGCTCCAAAAACTCAGGACTTACCTTAACAGGCAGAACACCAATATTTAAGCAATTATTTCTGAAAATATCTGCAAAGAAACTGGAAACAACACACCGAAAACCATAATCGTAAATCGCCCAAGCAGCGTGTTCTCTTGATGAACCTGAACCAAAGTTTTTTCCTCCTACCAAAATCTTACCACTGTAAGTGTCGTTGTTGAGAACGAAATCTTTTTTGGGTGATTCGTCACTGTTATACCTCCAATCTCTAAAAAGGTTATCGCCAAAACCTACTCTTTCGGTAGCCTTTAAAAATCTAGCAGGAATAATCTGATCGGTGTCTACATTTTCAATGGGTAATGGAACCGCACTACTTTTTAATATATCGAATTTATCGTAAGCCATGTTTAATTGATTAGAGTTCTTGGATCAGTTACTTTACCAGTAACTGCAGCCGCGGCAGCCATAATTGGACTAGCAAGAAGCGTTCTAGATCCTGGTCCTTGTCGCCCTTCAAAGTTTCTGTTTGAGGTGCTAACGGCATACTTCCCTACGGGAACTTTATCGTCATTCATCGCCAAACAGGCGGAGCAGCCAGGCTCTCGCAATTCAAAACCAGATTCTTTTAGGATGTCCAATAAGCCTTCTTCTTCAATCGCTTTTTCAACTTTGTGAGATCCAGGTACTAGCCATGCTGTTACATTTGCTGCTTTTTTTCTACCCTTTACCATCTCGGTAAAAGCCCTAAAATCTTCAATTCTTCCATTGGTACAGCTTCCCAAGAAAACAAAATCGATTTCTTTTCCTATCATTGTCTCACCCTCATTATATCCCATGTAATTCAACGACTTTTCGTAAGTTGCTGAACCACCTTCAACATTTGCTGCGTCAGGAATGTTTTTTGAAATTCCAATTCCCATCCCTGGGTTGGTTCCAAAAGTAATCATCGGTTCAATTTCACTACCATTAAAGAAATATTCCTCGTCGAATGATGCGCCTTCATCGGTATATAAATCTTGCCAATAATCCATCGCTTTATCCCAATCAGTTCCCTTGGGTGTGAACTCTCTATCTTTAATGTAATGGAAAGTTTTTTCATCGGGAGCAATCATTCCACCCCTTGCACCCATTTCAATGCTCAAATTACAAACTGTCATTCTACCCTCCATAGTCATGTTGGTAAACACATCACCTGCATATTCAACAAAATGCCCAGTTGCACCTGAAGTAGTCAATTTTGAGATTATAAATAAAGCCACATCTTTCGGTGTTACACCCATTTGCAGTTCACCGTTAATGGTAATACGCATTTTCTTTGGTTTGGGTTGAAGAATACATTGAGTGGACAGCACCATCTCGACTTCGGAAGTTCCAATTCCAAATGCAATTGCACCAAACGCTCCATGGGTGGAGGTATGAGAGTCACCACAGACGATGGTAGCGCCGGGGAGCGTTATCCCATACTCTGGACCGACGACATGCACAATTCCATTTTTTTCATGTCCTAATCCCCAAAAGGAAATACCGTGTTCTTTGGCATTATTTTCTAAAGCTTCTAACTGTTTAGCAGATAGCGGATCTTGAACTGGTAAATGTTGATTGATTGTAGGGGTGTTGTGATCCGCGGTGGCAAATGTCCGTTCCGGATACAACACCTTAATCTTTCTGTTTTTTAAACCCAAAAAAGCTACCGGGCTGGTAACTTCATGAACCATATGGCGGTCGATAAACAATACATCTGGTCCTCGATCGATTTGTTGAACCACGTGTCCATCCCAAACTTTGTCAAAAAGTGTTTTTTTCATTGTGCTGCTAAAATAAGCGATTATAGTCTACAAGCCTCGATAATTTTGGGAATGTCTTCGTCGTTGACCTCCTTTTGCGTATCGGCGACTTTTAAAAATTCAGTATAAACTTTATCCAATTGAAGTTTGTTCAATTCGAACCCTATATTTTTTGCACGATAGGCTAAGGCAGCGCGACCACTTCGTGCCGTTAATACAATCGCCGATTCCGTTACTCCAACATCATTTGGATCAATAATTTCGTAGGTTTCTCTTTTTTTAATGACACCATCTTGGTGAATCCCTGAACTATGTGCAAAAGCATTTGCTCCAACAACCGCCTTGTTTGGCTGAACAGGCATTCCCATGCTTTCAGAAACTAGGCGACTTGTATCGTAAAGTAGTTTGGAATTGATATTGGTGTCTAAATTTAGTTTGGGGTGCTGTCGCATGATCATCACGACTTCCTCTAGAGAGGTATTTCCAGCTCTTTCACCAATGCCATTTATTGTGCATTCGATTTGACGCGCACCGTTTATGATACCTGCAATTGAATTTGCTGTGGCTAAACCTAGATCATTGTGACAATGGCATGACAAAATTGCTTTATCAATACCTTTAACATTTTCCTTGAGGTATTTTATTTTTGCTCCATATTCTTCAGGAAGACAATAGCCAGTAGTGTCAGGAATATTTAGAACAGTGGCACCTGCTTTTATGACCGCTTCACAAACCCTAGCCAAATAATCGTTATCCGTACGTCCGGCATCTTCTGCATAAAATTCAACATCCTCCACAAAGGTTTTAGCAAAACTCACTGCTGCCATCGCACGCTCTATTATCTTTTCTCTGTCTGAATTAAATTTATACTTAATGTGCGAATCAGAAGTACCAATGCCCGTATGAATTCTAGACCTTTTAGCATCTTTAAGCGCTTCTGCAGCAACTTCAATATCTTTTTTTACTGCACGTGTTAAACCGCAAACTCTAGCATTCTTCATCAGTCTAGAAATTTGAACGACAGAATCAAAGTCTCCAGGACTGGAAATTGGAAAGCCCGCTTCTAAAATATCTACACCTAATTCATCGAGACGTTCAGCAATGATTAACTTATTTTTGGTATCTAACTTACAGCCGGGAACTTGCTCCCCATCTCTCAAAGTAGTGTCAAAAATATGTACTTGTCCGTTAACCATTTAAAAGGTATAATTTAATTGTTTAACGAATTTAACTTGAAAAGGAAAATACTAACTTTAATTAGTTAATTTTATTACAATATTCTATACCTTTGTTTTTGATTTAAATCACTATAAAACAGGGCTTTAACCCAAATTTTGTTACAATGATTAATGTACAAAAAGACAATTTATTTCAGTTGATTAAGTCGCTTACTAAATCAGAGAAGCGGCAATTCAAGTTGTACGTTGGAAGAATGGGTTCCAATAACAACGCTAAATTTCTTAGTCTTTTCAATTTTTTAGACAAGTTAGAAAAGTATAGTGAAAAGGCAATCCTGGAAAAAGGAATTGTAACAAAACAACAGTTGTCAAACCTCAAAGCACATCTTTACAAACAGATTTTAATCAGCTTACGTCTCAATCCGATTCATCAAAATATCCGAATGCAAATCAGAGAGCAAATGGACTTTGCTGCTATCTTATATCAGAAAGGGCTTTACAAACTAAGTCTTAAAATATTGGATAAAGCCAAGGCATTGGCACTAAAGAATGAGGAAAAATATGCTGCGTTTGATATTGTTGAGTTTGAAAAATTGATTGAATCCCAATATATCACAAGGAGTTTATCTAATCGTGCTCAGGAACTGATTCAGCAAGCTGACAGCTTGAGAACGCATAACGATTTAACAAGTCAATTATCAAATTTGTCTTTGTTGTTATACGAACAACTGATTAAAACAGGCTACGCTAAAAGCGATGAGGAATTCAGAGAAATTACCAAGTTTTTTTATGAAAAAATGCCCAACGTTGATCTTGACAAACTAGGGTTTAGAGAAAAATTATGGTATTACAAAGCCCACGTATGGTATAGTTTTTTGGTTCAAGATTTTTTATCGTGTTTCAAATACGCTAGTAAATGGGTAGTCATGTTTGACGAACATCCAGAAATGATTTCAATTCACCCTGTTTTTTATCTCAAAGGAAATAATTTTTTGATGGAGTCATTGGCTTTGATAAAATATCCTGAGAAGTTTAAGCAAACACTACACCAAATGCTCATTACTGTCGAGTCAGATGTTTTTCCTAAAAACGATAACTTGGCTGCGCTAAGTTTCCTTTATTCCTATAACAATCGATTCAACTTATATTTCTTACAGGGTAATTTTGAAGAAGGATCGACTATTTTACCTGAGGTTATAAAAGGAATTGAGACCTTCAAAAATCAGATAGATCCTCATCATGTTATGCTATTTTATTATAAAATAGCTTGTTTGTATTTTGGTCTTGAAGACCATGAAAACTGTATTGTGTACCTCAATAAAATCATAAAAAATAAACATTTAAAAATGCGAGAAGACCTTTTGTGTTTTACTCGAATTCTAAGTGTAGTAGCTCACTATGAAGCTGGTTTTGACTACCATTTGGAGGCCCACTTAAGGGAGACTTACAAGTTTTTAATCAAAATGAATGATTTACACGAAGTGCAGAAGGCCATGATACGCTTTGTACGCTCATTGGGAGATATATATCCCCACGAACTCAAAGGAGCATTTGTGAAACTTCACAAAGAATTAAAGCAATATGAAGACGACCCCTACGAACGACGTGCATTTTTATATCTCGATGTACTCTCTTGGTTAGAAAGTAAAATTGAAAACCGAACAGTGGGAGAAATTATCCGAGAAAAATCTAAGATCATCAATCGGAAAGAGCGGAACTCCATTGAGGTTTAACAGGAGGTGGGGCAACAATTGTTATGGTTTTTTTTGTGGTGGGATGATTGACAGTTAATGATCGTGCGTGAAGATCTATGCTCGCATCGGGGTTGCTTCTAGCGCCATATTTTAAATCTCCCTTGATCGGATAACCCACAAAGCTTAATTGACTCCTGATTTGGTGGTGCCTTCCAGTTTCCAGCTCGATTTCTAGAACACAGTAGCGATCTAGAGTTTTTATTCTTTTATAACGAAGAACACCTTTTTTTGAATCACTTACTTCATGCTCATGGGAGAAGGATTTATTCATTTTTGTATTGCGTTTTAGCCAATGAGTTAGTGAACCCGAATTTTGACTAAAAGATTTATCCACAATAGTCCAATAGATTTTTTTTGTTTCCCTTTCTTTAAATTGTTGGTTCATCCTTGACAATGCTTTCGAGGTCTTGGCGAACAGCACAACTCCACTAGTAGGTCGGTCTAAACGGTGAATTACACCTAGAAAAACGGCTCCAGGTTTATTGTATTTTTTCTTAAGGTAGGCCTTTACTTTTTCTGAAAGTGGTTCGTCTCCTGTTTGATCCCCTTGAACCAAGTCACCAGCGATTTTGTTAACCGCAATTAAATGATTGTCTTCGTAAAGAATTTCTAACACGATTGATCAAAGGGCTAATATTGTTCCTTACTATTGGGAAAGTCAAGACGCTTTACGTCTGAGGTGTAAGAGCTTACCGCCTCAGTTATACTCTCATTCAGATCCAAATAGCGCCTTAGGAATCTAGGACTAAACTCTTTACTCATACCCAGCATATCATGCAATACTAAAACCTGACCATCTACTTTTCCTCCTGCACCAATACCTATAATAGGAATGTTTACCGATTTAGCGACCTGCTCGGCAAGTTGGGCGGGGATTTTTTCTAAAACAATACTGAAACATCCAACTTTTTCTAGCATTTTAGCGTCTTCAATTAATTGTTGCGCTTCTTTCTCCTCCCTAGCTCTTACGCTATAAGTTCCAAACTTATATATCGACTGGGGTGTCAAGCCTAGATGACCCATGACAGGAATCCCAGCCTGAAGAATACGTTCAATAGAAACCTGAATCTGACTGCCTCCCTCCAGCTTTACGGCGTGAGCGCCAGACTCTTTCATAATTCTTATTGCAGACCGAAGCGCTTCTTTTGAATCGGCTTGATATGATCCAAAGGGTAAATCCACGACAACCAATGCTCTTTCTACCGCCCTAATCACACTTGTGGCATGGTATATCATCTGATCAAGCGTTATGGGGAGTGTCGTCTCATGACCTGCCATTACATTGGAAGCTGAATCTCCAACCAAAATCACATCAATTCCTGCTTTATCAATGATTCCCGCCAACGAGAAGTCATATGCAGTAAGCATTGCGATCTTTTCACCCTTAGCCTTCATCTCAGCCAGTGTTTTGGTCGTAATTCGGGAATATTCCTTCTTTGCTTTAGACATAAATATTTTTTATAAAAGTAGTTTTTTTTTAATAGTGGAACGAAAAAAATCACAATCCCAACCGCATCGTCTGTATCTGACAAGCTGTCAGGAATATCATTATGGCACAATGCTTGTCCTATGCTAGTAAACTTAAAATATAATTATGAGTAAAATAATTGGAATAGATTTAGGA
>CAJWGK010000066.1 GCA_913030895.1 uncultured Flavobacteriaceae bacterium
TTATAATAAATTTTAAATCTTAAGAGAAATAAAATTAAATTTGAAGTTATTGGATTTATACAATTTTAAAAATTTAAAGCACAATGGACAGTAAATCAAATGGACAAGGAGACGTTAGTAAATGCCCCTATTTAGGAGGTATATTAAGAGAAAGTGCCGGTGGTGGTGCCGTTAATAGAGATTGGTGGCCGAACCAACTAAATCTCAATATACTACGCCAACATTCTTCGCTTTCTGACCCAATGGATGAGGATTTTGATTACGCAGAGGAGTTTAAAAAATTAGACTTAGCAGCGGTTAAAGAAGATTTATATGAGTTAATGACCAATTCACAAGAATGGTGGCCTGCTGACTACGGTCATTATGGGCCGTTCTTCGTCCGAATGGCATGGCATAGTGCAGGAACATATAGGATTGCAGACGGTCGCGGTGGCGCGGGTGCAGGAATGCTAAGGTTTTCGCCATTGAATAGTTGGCCCGATAATGCCAACCTCGAGAAAGCTAGGCTTTTGCTTTGGCCAATCAAGCAGAAATATGGTAAAAAACTTTCTTGGGCAGATTTGATGGTTTTGACCGGAAATTGCGCCATGGAATCTATGGGCTTTAAAACTTATGGATTTGGCGGTGGACGAGAAGACCTCTGGGAACCTGAAGAAGATGTTTATTGGGGACCCGAAGCAGAATGGTTAGGAGATAAAAGATACTCTGGAGACCGTGAATTAGAAAATCCGCTTGGTGCTGTTCAAATGGGATTGATCTATGTTAACCCAGAAGGTCCAAACGGTAATCCCGATCCACTTAAATCAGCCTATGATATCCGCGAGACTTTTGGACGTATGGCAATGAACGATTATGAAACTGTTGCACTTATTGCCGGGGGTCATACTTTTGGTAAAACTCATGGTGCGGCGGACGCCGACCAATATGTCGAAGCTGAACCAGCCGGAGCTCGATTAGAACAAATGAGCACAGGTTGGAAGAATAATTACGGATCAGGTAAAGGAGAGCACGCCATCACAAGTGGTCTTGAAGGTGCATGGACTACCACCCCAATACAATGGAGTAATAACTACTTCGAGAATCTATTTGGTTATGATTGGGAGTTAACTAAAAGTCCAGGAGGTGCTTTCCAATGGACCCCAAAAGATGGTGCGGGAGCTGGAACTGTCCCTGACGCGCACAATCCTGAAAAGAAACATGCACCGATGATGCTAACATCAGATTTGGCTTTAAAAATGGATCCCATTTATGAGCCCATTTCCAGACACTTTTATGAAAACCCCGATGAGTTTGCAGATGCTTTTGCCAAAGCGTGGTTCAAGTTAACGCACAGAGATATGGGGCCAGTAGATCGCTATTTAGGTACTGAGGTTCCTAAGGAAGAATTGATCTGGCAAGATCCTATACCCAAAGTTAATCACGAGTTAATAGACAAGGCTGACGAAGCTGACTTAAAAGCTCAAATTTTAGACACTGGATTAACTGTGTCTCAGTTGGTTTCTGCCGCTTGGTCTTCTGCATCAACTTTCAGAAACTCTGACAAGCGCGGGGGAGCAAACGGTGCACGAGTAAGCCTATCACCTCAAAAATATTGGGATGTCAATCAACCCATTCAATTAGGTAAAGTACTCGATACATTGACTGCCATAAAAAATGATTTTAACAACGCAAATGATCAAAAACAGGTATCCCTTGCCGATCTTATTGTTTTGGCAGGAAGTGCTGCAGTTGAAAAGGCAGCGAAAGCTACTGGGCATGACGTTGAAGTACCTTTTACAGCAGGAAGAACAGATTCAACCCAAGAACAAACAGATGTAGAATCATTCTCCGTTCTCGAACCTCTTGCGGATGGATTTAGAAATTACTTGAAAAAGCAATATGCTGTAGGCGCCGAAAAGCTCTTGATTGATAAAGCGCAGTTGATGACCTTAACAGCTCCTGAAATGACAGCCCTTGTTGGAGGGATGCGTGTGTTGGATGCTAATTTTGAAGGTTCTCAGCATGGTGTGCTAACAGATCGTCCTGGAACACTATCTAATGATTTTTTTGTCAATCTTCTCGATATGAATACCACTTGGGAGGCCACTGACGATGCTGAAAGTGAATTTCAAGCACGTGATCTAACCACTGGTGAAATTAAGTGGACAGGTACGCGAGTGGATTTAATTTTTGGTTCTAACTCAGAATTAAGAGCCATTGCCGAAGTCTATGGATGTTGTGATGGAGAAGAAAAATTCGTGAAAGATTTTGTTGCAGCCTGGAGTAAGGTTATGCACCTAGATCGATTCGATTTAAAATAATTTGAAATCCTACAAGATAATTCTTGATTTTTCATGATCGAAAAACCTCAAACTTTGTAATAAGTTTGGGGTTTTTTTTGATTACTCAAATGACTTGAATGGATTTAACAGGGGTTTACTTTTGAATTCGTATTTTTGCTTTACAAGTTCAATTGATGGTTAAAAAGCGTTCAAGTCCGCAAAATTCTAAGGTTTCCGAGGAGCAAAAGCAAAGGAAAAGAAGAAGAGAAGTCCTCTTTGGCAGCTTTCTGATGCTCATTGGATTTTTACTTTTAATTTCCTTCTTATCCTACTTTTACAATTGGCAATCGGATTTCAGCACATTGGAATCTTTTATTGACCGTAGAATTCAATCAGAAAATATACTTAATAAGCTCGGGGCGATTACCGCTCATTTTTTTATCTATCAACTTTTTGGTATATCAACCTTTGTCTTCCCTTACCTGTTAGCTTACTCGGGATTCTTATTGTTTTTTAATCTAAACAAAAAAAGACTATTAAACCACTGGTCTTGGGCGTTGTGCTATATGAGTTGCCTTACCATATTCTTAGGCTTCTTCTCTGATACAAATCCACTAATGGGGGGATTAGTTGGTTTTGAAATCAATAGTTTTTTGGTAAGCTACTTAGGCAGTACAGGGTTGATGTCAATTCTAGTATTCACAATTGTTTTTATACTCGTTGTTCAATGGCGACTAACACCAGAAAAGGTTATAACCTTTTTTAATGCGTTGTTCAAATCAAATAAACCTACTCAATCAGAAGAAGTTCCGATTGAAAACAGTCTGGATATGGAAATCGATACTTTTGTAAGTGAGGCAACCGCAGCAACAGAAGTAAGCATAAAGGTCGATGATTCAACTCCACAACCAATTGATGCTATAACTAAGAACCAGGAAGAAGAAGAAGTCAAAATGGAAGTTGAACATGTAGTTGAAGAGGAGAGTGTTGACAACAACTTAGCGCAGTCTTTGGTGGAAAAGCATGGTTTTTTTGATCCCAAATTGGAATTGAGTAAGTACAAATTCCCTATACATGATTTGCTTAAAGATTACGGAGAAAGTGGTATAACCATAGATCAAGAGGAGCTAGAACTCAATAAAAATAAAATTGTAGAGACCCTCAACAATTATAAAATTGGGATTTCTAAAATCAAAGCAACAGTCGGACCAACCGTTACACTTTATGAAATTGTTCCTGACGCTGGTATTAGAATTTCTAAAATTAAAAATTTAGAAGACGACATCGCTTTATCCCTCGCTGCTCTGGGAATCCGAATCATTGCTCCCATTCCTGGTAAAGGAACCATAGGAATTGAAGTCCCTAATCAAAAACCAAGTATTGTATCCATGCGCTCGGTCATTACTTCTAGCAAGTTTCAAAAGGCAGAGATGGAGTTGCCAGTAGCCCTAGGAAAGACAATTAGCAATGAAACTTTTGTAGTCGACTTGACAAAAATGCCTCATTTACTTATGGCTGGAGCAACAGGGCAAGGAAAATCGGTAGGTCTGAATGCAGTTTTGACATCACTCCTATACAAAAAACATCCAGCAGAGATTAAGTTTGTTTTGGTTGATCCTAAAAAAGTAGAGCTTAATATTTACAACAAAATTGAAAGACATTATTTAGCCAAATTACCCGATACCGAAGACGCTATCATAACGGATAATACCAAAGTTATTCATACGCTGAACTCACTTTGTATTGAAATGGATAATCGTTATGAATTGCTTAAAAACGCCACCTGTCGTAACCTACGCGAATACAATCAAAAGTATCGTGAAAGGAAACTAAACCCCAATGAAGGTCATAGTTTTTTACCTTATATCGTCCTAGTAGTGGATGAATTCGCTGATCTGATAATGACTGCAGGCAAAGAGGTAGAAACGCCAATTGCACGCTTGGCTCAGTTGGCAAGAGCGGTTGGTATTCACCTGATTATCGCTACCCAACGACCCTCAGTAAATGTTATTACAGGAGTGATCAAGGCAAATTTCCCTGCGCGAATTGCTTTTAGAGTGACCTCAAAAATAGATTCACGAACGATATTAGATTCTGGTGGTGCGGATCAACTGATCGGTCGTGGGGATATGTTGTATACACAAGGCAACGAACTAACTAGAATTCAATGTGCGTTTGTCGACACCCCAGAAGTGCAAAAAATAGCAGATTACATTGGTGCTCAAATGGGGTATTCCAGTGCCTATTTACTTCCAGAATACATAGAGGAAAGTTCGAGTAATTTGGATTTAGATCCCTCCGATAGGGATGAACTCTTTCGGGAAGCTGCAGAAGTGATTGTTACTGCCCAACAAGGTTCAGCATCATTATTACAAAGAAAACTAAAGTTGGGATATAATCGGGCAGGAAGGATCATTGATCAAATGGAAGTAGCTGGAATTGTAGGTCCATTTGAGGGAAGTAAGGCAAGACAAGTATTAATCTCAGATTTAAATGCCCTAGATCAGTTTTTAAAAAATCAAGATGCTTAAATTTGTGCTATGAAAACAAACCCATTGGCATTAATACTCCTATTGACGCTCTCATTTCCACTTTGGGCTCAGACTTCAATTGAAGCCCAAAATCTGTTAGAACAGGCTTCTAAACAGATGGAGAGTTATGATTCAATTAAGTTCAAATTCAGTTACGTTCTCAATAATCGGGTAGAGCAAATCAATCAAGAAAGCAAGGGAGCGGTGACTGTAGCTGGAGATAAATACAGATTAAATTTTCTCGATGCTATTCAACTTTTTGATGGAGAAAAGCTTTACACCATTGTCCCCGAAAATGAGGAGGTTACCATCACCCAGCCTGATGAAGAAGATGATTTTGGTATTAATCCCAAGGAACTGCTGAGGTTTTACAAAAAGGGTTACGATTATCGATGGGATATCGCTCAAAATGTAAAAGGAAAAAATATTCAATTTGTAAAATTAATTCCTACAGAAGATAATGGAGAAATTAAATCTTTATTGGTAGGAATTAACACTGCGCTAAACCACATCTACAAATTAATTGAGGTAGGCACAAACGGAACAGTTACCACATTGACCATTAACAGTATGGTGGTAAATGATTCTCTTGCCTCTGATTTATTTATTTTTAATGCATCGGAATACCCTAATTATTATATCAACGACTAGGTTTGAAAATCATTGATCGTTACATCATCAGTCAATACGCAAGTAGGTTGCTCAGTATATTCGCAATTTGCATGTTGATTTTTGTAGTTCAAACCTTGTGGCTTTTTATTGATGATCTGGCAGGTAAAGGATTAGATTTTGAAACGATTTTTAAGTTTTTAGTGTATTATTCCCCGAAATTAGTCCCTATTGTACTCCCCCTATCAGTATTGCTAGCGTCACTTATGACCTTTGGAAATTTGGCTGAAAACTATGAGTTTGCGGCCATGAAATCTACAGGGATTTCTTTAATTCGGTGTATGGCAGGATTATTTCTATTACATACTATGATCGGAATTGGAAGCTATTTTTTTTCAAATCATATCATCACTTATGGAGAGTTAAAATCTTATAACCTAAGAAGAAACCTGGCAAAACTAAAACCTGCAATTGCCATTCGCGAGGGTATTTTCAATGATTTGGGACAGATGAATATAAAAGTTAAAAGAAAATACGGGGAGGAAAATAGATTATTAGAAGATGTTATCATTCACGAAAAGACTGAAGATTATAAAAACAGAATCGTAATCAAAGCCAAACGCGGTGAGCTCAAGAGCAAAACAACTGATGCTACACTACAACTTGTGCTTTATGACGGTAATCGGTATGAAGAGATTATTGGAAAAAACTATCAAGACAAAATGAGGTTACCCCATGCCAAAGTTCATTTTGAAGAATATGTAATGAATATCGATCTATCAAAGTTTAATAATATTGATTTAAGTGAGGAAAGCTACACTTCTACTTATCGAATGCAAAAAGTGAATCAACTCCAGGTAAGTATTGATACTTTGCAAAGGTATTTCGAAGAGCAAAAAACGGTCTTTGGTAATAATTTCATCAAAAAAAACTACAGTTCTCAAATCAAAACAGTTGAACGGGAGGAATATGTTCCAGACTCGCTCGTTACTGCAAACATACTGAATGTAGTAAAAACTGAAACCAAGTTCAAACGGCGACAATTAGTTAGCAGTGCCATCACAGATGTGAAAAGTATTTTGAGAAGTATGGAAAATAAAAAGCGCACTTTTTTCGTCTATCAGAAGATGATCAATATGCACAAAATGACCTTATTGGATCGTTTTTCGCTCGTTTTTGCTTGTATTTTTCTTTTTTTGATTGGTGCCTCCCTAGGTGCTATTATTAAAAAAGGAGGATTAGGGCTCCCGATGGTATTATCGGTACTGATATTTTTGTCGTATCACTACATTGGTATTTTTGGTAAAAATGCTGCAGAGGATAATAGTATTAGTCCTTTCTTAGGCAGTTGGATATCGACTATCGTAATTGCACCATTTGCTTTCTATCTGACCAAACGAGCCTCATTTGACGAGGGTTTCGTTAACTTGGATTTTATAACGGTTCCAATACAAAAGTTTTTTAAAAAAAATCTGACCTCAAAATAAAGGTTTACTATGGAAAAAATTTCACTCAGTACAGTCGAAGAGGCCATAACATCGGTCAAAAACGGCGAAATCATTATCGTAGTCGATGATGAGGATAGAGAAAACGAAGGAGATTTTGTTGCAGCAGCCGAAATTATTTCCCCTGAAATGATCAACTTTATGGCAACTCACGGAAGGGGATTGATCTGTTCGCCATTAACGGAAAATCGATGTAAGAAGTTAAAGTTAGACCTTATGGTTAATACAACTTCAGATCCGATGGAGACCGCTTTCACCATTTCTGTCGATTTGAAGGGAAACGGGGTCACGACTGGAATTTCGGCAGTAGACCGAGCCAAAACTATCCGTGCGCTAGTAAATAAAAAAACAAAAGCAAGTGACTTATCCAGACCTGGACATGTATTCCCATTGATTGCCAAAGAGGGTGGTGTTTTAAGAAGAACTGGACATACCGAGGCTGCAATTGACTTTGCGCGATTGGCAGGTTTTGAACCCGCAGGAGTTATTGCCGAGATTATGAATGAAAATGGGTCAATGGCAAGACTACCCGAGCTACTTGAAGTAGCAAAAAAGTTCAACCTGAAAATTGTATCTATTGAGGACTTGGTGGCTTACAGAATGCAACATGATAGCTTAATTGTCAAAAAAAGCGACTCTGAAATATCTACACGTTTCGGAAATTTTCGCCTAAGAGCCTATCAACAAACAACGAATAGTCAAGTTCATTTGGCGCTTACCAAGGGGAGCTGGACGAAAGATGAAGCGGTTTTGACACGTATTAATTCATTGAGGATTAGCAATGATATACTGAGTTTACTTACTGGACAGGTAGAAAAAGGAATGGAGGATATCTTTCAGTTAATCGATAAAGAAGAAAAAGGGGCAGTTATTTTCATCAATCAACTTCAGTCTGGTGAAAATCTTTTATCCAGAATCAAAAAGCTTAAAACAATGCAAAACAAAGGAGAGGTCAACCAAGCACCTCCAATAATTATGGATAGTAGAGATTTTGGAATCGGCGCACAAATTCTTCACGACCTCAAAATTAAAAAGATGAATATCATCAGTAACTCTTCGAAAAAGCCTCGTGTTGGGATCACAGGCTATGGACTAGAAATTGTCGGTTATGTAAATTATTAATTTGATTGAAAATCAATAAATGTATTATATTTGCAGGCCAAGGAGAAATGGCAGAGTGGTCGAATGCGGCAGTCTTGAAAACTGTTGAGGGTCACACCTCCGGGGGTTCGAATCCCTCTTTCTCCGCAAAA
>CAJWGK010000067.1 GCA_913030895.1 uncultured Flavobacteriaceae bacterium
ATGTTAAAAATATTTGAATTTTAATTTAAGAATAAATATTTAAGCTTTTATTAAAAGATTATTTTTGTAGCTTAAAATTAAGTTATGATGACAGTAAGCGATACGACTATTTTTGATCTAATAGACGCAGAGGAGCAGAGACAACTTAACGGGATTGAGTTAATAGCCTCGGAAAACTTTACGAGCCCAGCAGTTATGAAAGCAACAGGCTCAGTACTAACAAATAAATACGCTGAGGGATATCCGGGAAAGCGTTATTATGGCGGATGTGAAGTGGTTGATGAAATTGAACAAGTAGCCATTGATCGCGCGAAAGAGCTTTTTGGTGCTGCTTATGCCAATGTGCAGCCTCATTCTGGTTCGCAAGCCAATACTGCTGTTTTTCACGCTTTTTTAAAGCCTGGCGATAAAATTTTAGGTTTTGATTTATCTCACGGTGGACACTTAACCCACGGTTCCCCAGTTAATTTTTCAGGAAGACTCTACAAAGCTCATTTTTATGGAGTACAAGAGGATACAGGACGATTGGATTACGATAATATTTTAGCCATTGCTAAGGAAGTTCAGCCCAACATGATTATTGCTGGTGCCTCAGCTTATTCTCGTGATATTAATTTTGAAAAATTTCGTGCCATAGCAGATGAGGTAGGTGCTTTTCTCTTGGCAGACATATCTCACCCGTCTGGAATGATTGCTATGGGTTTATTGAGCAATCCAATTCCTCACTGTCATGTGGTAACAACCACAACACATAAAACTCTCAGGGGACCTCGTGGAGGTTTAATTTTGATGGGAGAGGACTTTGACAATCCATTTGGTGAAAAACTAAAAAGTGGAGCTTTGAAAAAAATGTCAAGTTTATTGGACATGGCTGTATTTCCAGGGAATCAGGGAGGGCCTCTTGAGCACGTAGTAGCCGCCAAAGCAGTTGCGTTTGGAGAAGCACTGAAGCCCTCATTTAAAAATTATATGCAACAGGTGAAAAAGAATGCCAATGCGATGGCTCAAGCTTTTGTTTCCAGAGGTTACCACCTTATTTCGGGCGGAACAGACAACCATATGATGCTCATTGACTTGCGTAATAAAGACATTACTGGGAAAGCAGCAGAACAAGCCTTGGTCAAAGCTGAAATCACAGCCAACAAAAACATGGTTCCATTTGATGACAAATCTCCGTTTGTTACTTCTGGAATACGTTTTGGTACGGCAGCTATTACCACCAGAGGTTTGAAAGAGGAAGATATGGATACGATAGTCGAATTCATCGACCGAGTAATTACTAATCCTGATGATACTGCTAATCTTGAGGCAGTTGCCGATGATGTACATCAATTGATGCAAGGTCGACCACTTTTCTCAGTTTAACTCGAATCGGTTTTGAGACGATTAGAAAGGAGCTTTTTCACTTAGGAAAAGCTTTTCAATCTGATCGGATATTCTAATGGGTTTCCGCGAATTGAGATCTACATAGCACCATTGAGTTTTACAACTGACCATTAATTGATTGCTTTTGTCGTTGTAGAATTCAACCACTCTTTGAGAAAGTGGCCCCTTGACGCTTTTAACATAAGTTTCAATCCTGATAAGTTCTCCCAAAAATCCACCTAAACGATATTCTACTTCGTGATTCCTAACCATCCACACACCTTCTTGTTGAAGGTGACTATTGATTTTCTGCCAGTGAGCTTTGGCAATGTCTTGTGCCCAAAGAAGGTATTGAACATTGTTGACATGCTTGAGGTCATCGAGGTGATCTTGATTTACTTTTACATTAGAAATATAGCGGTGACTCACTTTTTCGGACTTATTTTAACTTCAAAAAGTTTACTCCAGTTCTTTCCAGTGACAAAAAAAGTTTTTCTTTTGGGGTTGTAGGCAATGCCATTCAACACGTCCAAATTGGGGATTTGTTCTACTTTTTCCTTTAATCCTGAAAAATCAATCACACCTTCAACGACACCACTTTGTGGGTCGATGATGATCCCGACTTCCTTTTTGTATTGGTAAGTATTGGCGTATATCTTGCCTGCAACCCATTCGAGTTCGTTAATTTTATTGAGGGCGATTTTGTCAGTCATGACTTGTATTTTGGAAATCTCCTTTTGGTTTATAGGATCGAGAACCCAGATTTGATGTGTACCGTCAGATTTATAGATTTTTTCCCCATCATTACATAATCCCCAACCTTCTTTGCTCTGTTGATAGTTAAAAGATCGTTCGACAGTAAAATCGTTTGGATTGTATTGAAAACCGATGTTACCTTGCCAAGTTAGTTGATAGAGTTTATCGTTCAAAAAAGTAATACCCTCACCAAAAAATACATTGTCCAAGGCTTTTTTATTTATCACTGCCCCAGTTTTGTAATCTACTTTTCTAATACTTGATTTTCCTCTTAAACCAGTGCTCTCATATAATGTATCGCGAAAAAACTCCAAACCTTGCGTATAAGCGGTCTTGTCATGTGGGTACTCATTGACAATGGTATAGCTGTAAAGCTGCGGTTTAATATTTGAAAATACGGTTATCAGTGAATTGTATTCGAGCTTCTTGTTTTCGCTGTAAACGATTGCTGTTAGGGGACGTTTACCAAGTGGGATATCTTTTAAAGGGAGGCGCTCACGAATGGGTTTTTGATCTAAAAAAAAGCTAATGGAATCAATGAGGTGGTTTTTTTTATTGGAGATTTTAATTTCTAGGGTGTCGCTTTGCGTAAATTTTTTATCTTTTTTTGATACAAGAAGGTTGAAATCTTTCGTAATGTCTGAGTTGCATTTGAGCATCAAAATGGGAAGTAAAAACAAAAACCAGGTTTTCATAGCTTATTAGATATCAATAGCTTTCAAAATTAAGAATTTAAAATAATTGCTGAACGATGTAAACCTATTATATTTGTTGTGGGCAAGTCCTGCACAACCAGCTCCTGCCGAATCCCCCCAGGGCGGGAACGCAGCAAGGGTAGGCGGTTGTAGCGGTGTGATGTAGATCGCTTGCCCTTTTTAATTACCCATGACTAAAGTAATTCTTATTACGGGTGCATCTTCTGGCCTTGGCAAAGCCACCGCCACTTATTTGGCTAAGAAAAATTACAAAGTATTTGGAACCAGCAGGAATCCAGATAACTACCCTAAAAATGATGCTTTTGAACTTTTAAGTTTTGATTTAAACCAACCTAAATCTGCTAAGATTTTGGTAGAAAAGGTCATCGAAAAAGTTGGTCGAATTGATGTTTTAATAAATAATGCAGGTGCAGGTATCACAGGGCCTATGGAGGAAACAGCAATTACCGCGATGCAGTCTAATTTCCAAACGAATCTGTTTGGACCTCTCGCATTAACTCAAGAGGTGTTGCCAGTTATGAGAAAACAGCAATCAGGCTTGGTGATAAATATCACTTCTATTGGCGGTTATATGGGCTTGCCATTTAGAGGGATTTATTCCTCTTCAAAAGGAGCCTTAGGTATCGCTTCGGAGGCGCTAAGAATGGAGGTGAAACGATTTGGTATTGACGTAGTTACACTAGCGCCCGGAGATTACGCAACAGATATTGCTGCGCGTAGGCATTATTCTCCATTGAAGGAAAACTCCCCCTACCACGACATTTATAAATTTTCCCTCGACACCATGGATGAACATGTCGATGCTGGAAGTGATCCACATGATTTGGCCATTATGGTAGCTAAAATCATAGAGTCTAAAAAAAGAAAAGTCCATTATAAATCTGGTTCTTTTTTGCAAAAAATATCCATTACTCTTAAAAATATCCTACCTGATACGGTTTACGAAAAACTAATAATGAATCATTACAAACTTTAAAATAAAATTAAACTCAAATGAAATTTTTTATAGATACTGCCAATTTAGATCAAATCAAAGAAGCCCAAGATTTAGGGGTATTAGATGGGGTAACGACAAACCCTTCTCTCATGGCAAAGGAAGGAATTACGGGTAGAGAGAATATCCTAAAACACTATGTAGATATCTGCGAGGCTGTTGAGGGGGATGTTTCAGCAGAGGTCATTGCTGTAGATTACGATGGTATGGTAAAAGAGGGTGAGGAATTGGCTGCTTTGCATTCACAGATTGTTGTTAAAATTCCAATGATTAAAGAGGGTGTCAAAGCCTTAAAATATTTTTCTGACAAGCATATCAAAACGAATTGTACTTTGGTTTTTTCGGCTGGTCAAGCACTATTGGCAGCAAAAGCAGGTGCTACTTATGTATCGCCTTTTATCGGTCGATTGGATGATGTTTCTACTGATGGATTAAACTTAATAGATGAGATTCGTCAGATATATGATAACTACGCTTTTGAAACTGAGATATTAGCAGCTTCAATCCGCCATACGATGCATGTAATCGACTGTGCAAAAATTGGAGCAGATGTTATGACAGGGCCACTAAGCTCTATTGTTGGATTGCTCAAACACCCACTTACTGATATTGGCTTAAAAAAGTTTTTGGAAGATTATAAAAAAGGCAACTAGTATTTTCCGAGTATCTCAGTAAACTTCGGAGAACTGAAATTTCCAAATCCGTCTATGATAGTTCCTTTGCGATCGACTATAATTGCTCGATTCAAAAGGGATACTACCCATTTTTTACTCCCTTCTTCAAAATCGATAAACGCTAATTGCGAATCGTGAGGTACATCCATCATTTGGTGAACTTGAAAAACAATTTCATTAAATGGCTGTAAGCAAACACCCTTGAAGTTATATTGAGGGAATTCTTTGGTTAAAAGCTTTGCCTTTTGAATGGTATTGCGATAGTGTCCCATTTGGGTTTGAGACCAAAAATAAAATACGGTTGGTTTACCAAATAAACTATTGCTACTGATCGTGTCCAATAGGTGGTTTTGCAAAGCCAATTGAGGTAATTTTTTCCCTTTGGACATGTTTTTAATATCACTGTGAAGCCCTAAAACTTCTTTAAGGTAGGATTTTGAGTTGTTGACAATCAGAAATTGTTTTAAGAAATAATCGTGTTTTTCGTGGTTGTCAAGGTTTAATAATTCTTCAAAGGCAACAGCTCGTGCCAGGTTATTTTTTAAAACTGAACCTGAAATGTATTGATCGATTAATTGTAAACGCTTAACATTATGTTCGGTAGTTTGTTTATTTCTAAAATAGTTTTGGGCGCTGTCCAATGCTTTTTCACTCAGGTAATTCATTAGATAGTTAATGTAAGGATCAAAGAAGGCAAGGTCAGTTTCACTTAAACTCAAATATTTTCTATAGTCGAAATAAGTTGAATCCTGAATTTTACTCCAGTAAGTTCCCCTGAGGAGTGCGTAGCGCTCCTTTCGGGTAGCATAGGGATATATGTAGGCTGCTTGGGTAATTTTTTGTGCTATTGGACTTAGTTGGTTGATGGAGTCCATTCTGATCCATTGATTCTTTTTCTCAACGAGAAGTGAATCGATAATTTTTTGAAAACTGGCTGAGTTATTTGAATATTTAGAGGAAAGAAAATTGTTTTCTGTCTCATAATTCAAAAGCAAATCCATCATAAAGTTATTTTTAGCAGCACCTTTTCCAGAATAGACTATAGATTCATTGAACGAGGAAGCGTTAATCCTAACCCAGATGCTGTCTCCCTTTTCCAAAAAAACAGACTTGTATTCGGGTATATGCTCTAATTTATAGATGCCTGCTTGGAGTGAGTCGTAGTATTTAAAAAAACGATAGTTGTTATTCAATGCCAAACAATCAATAGTCTTGTTGTCCTTATAGAGGGTGACGAAACTTGCTGATGGGTTGACGATTTGTCCTCCAAAAAAGATGCTGTCCGAGGTTTCTTCAGTTTGGCACGAAAACAAGCCAAATAAAAGAAAAAAGGGATATAACCAAAGTGATTTATTGATCTCTCTTAGCATAATCCATGCAATTTACATCAACTAATGTTTAAAAAAAAGCCAAGGCTCAATGAGAAATATTTACTTTTGCCAAACCAATGTTAAACTTATGCTTTCGGTAAACAATCTATCGGTTCAATTTGGAAAAAGAGTATTATTTGATGAGGTTAATGTTACCTTTTCTCCTGGAAACTGTTACGGGATCATCGGAGCAAATGGCGCAGGAAAATCAACTTTTTTAAAAATTCTTTCTGGCAAGCAGGAGGCCAATTCGGGATCTGTTTTTTTAGAACCAGGAAAACGAATGTCGGTTTTGGAGCAAAATCACAATGCCTATGATAGCCACACGGTTTTGGAAACGGTTCTTAGGGGCAACCAACCCTTGTTTAAGATCAAACAGCAAATTGAAGATCTTTATGCGAAACCTGATTTTTCAGATGCAGATGGGGAAAGGGTAGGCGAGCTCCAGATTGAGTTTGAAGAAATGAATGGGTGGAATGCTGAGAGTGATGCTGCATCTTTGCTTTCCAACCTGGAAATACCCGAACACTTGCACCACAATTCCATGGCAGACCTTGATGGAAAACAAAAGGTCAGGGTGTTGTTGGCACAATCGCTTTTTGGAAGTCCTGACGTATTAATTATGGACGAGCCGACTAATGATTTAGATTATGATACCATTATGTGGTTAGAGGGTTTTTTAGCGAATTATGACAATACCGTTATAGTTGTTTCTCACGATCGCCATTTTCTTGACGCCGTTTGCACTCACATATCTGATATAGACTACGGAAAAATAAATCATTACTCAGGCAATTACACTTTTTGGTATGAATCCAGCCAATTAGCAGCTCGTCAACGAGCTCAACAAAACAAAAAAGCAGAAGAAAAGAAGAAGGAACTACAGGAATTTATTGCACGTTTTTCGGCTAATGTTGCCAAATCCAAACAAGCTACTTCGAGAAAAAAAATGATCGATAAGCTCAATATTGAAGAAATTAGACCCTCAAGTAGACGCTACCCGGGAATCATTTTTGAGCAGGAGCGTGATGCAGGAGATCAGATTTTAAATATTGATGACCTATCATATAGCTTAGAGGGACAAAAGCTTTTTGATAAAGTCCATTTTAATATGGCAAAGGGCGATAAGGTCATTGTTTATTCTAAAGATTCTCGAGCAATTAGTGCCTTTTATGAAATCATTAACGGTAAACTTAAAGCAGATTCGGGAAAATACGAATGGGGAATTACAACTGCGCAAGCGTATTTACCACTTGACAATAGTAAATTTTTCAGTTCTGAACTATCGTTGGTCGATTGGCTTCGCCAATGGGCAGCAACAGAGGAAGAACGGGAGGAAGTTTATATCCGTGGATTTTTAGGAAAAATGTTATTTAGTGGTGATGAAGCATTAAAGGCCTCTAATGTTTTATCAGGAGGGGAAAAAGTAAGATGTATGTTATCCAAAATGATGATGTCAAATGCGAATGTACTGATGCTTGATGAACCCACCAACCATCTCGATCTGGAATCAATTACGGCTTTTAACAATGCGCTTAAAAACTTTAAGGGAACGGTGCTATGTTCAACTCATGACCATGCCTTTGCCCAAACTGTTGGCACCCGAATTCTTGAATTGACACCAAACGGTATTGTCGATCGCTATACTACTTTTGACGATTATATGAGTGATTCAAAAATTAAAGAACTCAGGGCAAAAATGTATGTTTAAAAAAATAACTCGGCAGTGAACCGGTTAAAT
>CAJWGK010000068.1 GCA_913030895.1 uncultured Flavobacteriaceae bacterium
TTAAATAAAACCTGCTGACTCGATTCTTTGGAAAATCCCTTCTAAAGTATTGTTTTTTACACCATTCTTAATGAGGTTTGGTAGACAGTTTAGTAAACTTTTCAATGACAATGGTTCAGAACAAAAAGTAAGTGATGCTTTCTAGCTTAGCATTATTTTTAGTTCCGCTCGTCAATAGATAGGTACGCTATTCTCCACTGAGCGAAATCATTCTGGCTTTTAGATCTGGGGATTCCATATTTTTATCTAAAGGAAATATGGGTCGAATTACTCTTTTGTATTGAAGACGTTCCAAGTTTTGATCTACTCCTCCTGGGGTCAAAGCCATGATCCAGTCTGCTTGTATAGCATATAATTCAGGGACTAAATAACCAATTTTCACTACCACGATATCCGAATCCCTAGGCGTTAATCCTAAATCGGTAAAGTCTTTCTCATAGTGATAAGGTTTACGCTTTTTCGTGACAATTACAGATACACTTCCTTTTTTGACTACTACCTCTGTCTCAGCATGCCTATCCCCATGTTTAATCGCCTGAATGGTACCTGATAATAAGATAGGAGGTGAAAAACGATCGTCAACTAATGCGCCAACATAGGCTTCAACCTCAGCTCCAATTCCAGCCTTAACCGATTTTGCCACAAATTCGGACCCAGGGATAGAGGCATAGATTAGAGAGGGTCCCTCAGAGGAGAGGAATTCCCTTCGCTGAAGTATTTTATCGAGCGTCCAGGTAACATCTCCAGCTCCACCGGCGGTGGGGTTATCGCCCATATCACTTATAAAAAAGGGAGCTTTTTTACTGTTGATGGCATTTTCCAAGCAATGATCCAAGCTTGCTACGGGAGCAACAAATTCAAATTGATCCCTGACATCCCAAAAGTTATTGGCCAATTGCTCCGCTGTATTTTTAACTTTGACTAGGTCATCACCTGTTACCATTACCACCGCTCGATTTCGCGGTTCATCTGCCCAGGCATAACCAATCCAGATAGAAGCATCCAATATCCCCTGCTGAGCTGAAGCTGGTGCGGTCTGGGCATAAAGGCTTTTTCCTGGATCAATACGAGTACTGGTTTTTTCTCCCGGCAATAGAATGGGAATTGGAATCCAAGCCTTGTATTTAGGTTTACCCTTTCCATTTTCTAACCTTTCCAAAAGGGTTTTAACTGCTCTTTCTTTTGACTCCATGGCATCCTCATGAGGTGCAAGACGATAACATGTGATTAAATCCAGGCTTTTAGCCAATCGCTGTGAGACATTCCCATGCAAATCCATACAGGTTGAAATGATGGTTTTGTTACCCACAACCGCTCGGATACGATCGGTGTAATCTGCTTCGGGATCATCTAATCCCTGGACACTCATTGCACCATGTAACTCCAAGTACAAAGCGTCATAGGGAAGGTTTTTCTTTAAAAGCTCAAGCGTTTTATTGACCAATGACTCATAGGCCTCGCGTGATACGACCCCCCCCGGTAGGGCTTTCGCTTTTAGTGTCGGAAACCATTGAGCTCTTTTGATGTCTTCCGACCCTTTTTTTAGAAATGGATAATAATCTAATACATCATTGCCATATAAAGTATGAAAGTCCTCTTCTTGGGTGATTTGTGGTGAAAAAGTGCTGGATTCTATGGCCAGTCCTGCTATGGCTATTCGCGGTAGCCTTTTATTTTGTTGACAAGCTACGGTCAGTAATAATAACGCCAAAACGGAAAAGTGTTTTTTCATGTTTTTAAAATTTTATTCATTGTATAGATTTGTTGGGCATTGACACTGATTTTTTTATACTCGTCAATATGATCTGATTTCCCCATCTTGATTGCTGGGTTATGAAAATTCATTTTGCTTTTGACAAAGGTTTTTGCGGAGGCGTGAAATTCGGAGGCTCCCGTTCTTTGGATGATTTCGCCTATCGTTTTTTCGTTAATCCCTCCGCCTGGCATGACGATAAGCTGGTTCTCTGCTGCCTCAACTAGTTTTGAAAGTAATCCAATTCCTTCATTAGCATTATTTTTACCTCCCGCTGTAAGGACACGATTAACGCCCAATAGCTTAAGTTTTTCTAGGGATGCTAATTGATTTTTTGTCATGTCAAACGCTCGATGAAAAGTTTGATCCATTGGCGCTGCTAACTCTAAAATCTCTTGACTTCGCTCAACATCAATTTCCCCTGTCGCAGTTAAAACGCCAAATACAATCCCATGAACACCCAGTTTTTTCATGTCAATGACTTCCTGTCTCATAATTTCAAAAGCTGCATTATCATAGAGAAAATCACCCCCACGTGGTCGAATGATAACATGAAGGGGAATACTGAGTTTTTTTGTTAGGTATTTAATCGTGCCGTAGGAAGGTGTGGTACCTCCCTCTGAAAAATTATCACATAGTTCTATACGGTCAGCCCCTGCCTTTTCACTCAAAATTGCAGATTCTGCAGTGTAGCAGCATATTTCAAGTTTCTTAGTCATCCGTATGGCTTTAGTGATAATACAATTCTAATTATTAGCTTTTACTTAACTAAAGATAGGATTAATTCGTGTGCTAATGTTCTAGGCTGATTTTAACATTTTTTTGAGTAACAGTTTTAAATCATTAGCGGATAGCAATTGATTGTATTGAAAAATGATTTCATAATTGGCATTTAAAACACAAAGGGTGGGGTAAGTAACCTCACCATCAAGAGTAGCCAATTGTTCCGCTAGTTCATGGATACCTGTACTGTTTCCGGTGGGACGGAATTTAAAAGTATATCCGTTAAAAATAATATTCCTTTTTTCTTCTGCATTGAGGTCTACAAACCAAAAGTTTTGATTTAATAGTTCAACTATTTTTTCGTCTTTAAACGTTGTATTTTTCATAACCTGGCAATAGCTACACCAGTCTGTATTTATAAAGACGACAACAAAACGCTTTTGTGATTTTTGCAAATCATCTAATTGTTCGAATGATTGGCGGACTATTTGTGAAAAACCACTTAAAGGGACTAGCATTCCTACCACAAAAAAAATCAGCATTATTTTTTTATTTTTCATCGCGCTGTTTTCAGGGTATATCGAATTCCAAAAAAGCTTCTAATTCCCTGGTTTGCGGCATATACATATGTAGGGTCAAAAGTGAGTGCGTAGGGATTGTCGGGAGTAGGGATGGCTTCCCCACTATTTCCAAAAACTACATTTTTATCAAAAGGATCAAAGGGTCTTGCGATACTATTCGCAGCAGGAGTAAAGTTGAGCAAGTTTTTTACTCCGCCATAGATTTCCCATTGGTTTAAAAAGGTTTTTGTAAGCTGTATATTTTGAATACTCCACCAAGTAGAGTATTCAGGTCTAGGGTCTAACTTTCCCAATAAAGGCAATCGCATTGGGCCATATAAATTTCCGGTATAGTCAACTCTTAACCCTTTTGAACTAAATTCATAGGCGATACTCCAAGTGCCATGAAAGGATTCGGTAAGCAGTTGCCTAAAGCGCTCGCCGTTTTCACTGACGGATACATCCATCAAAGTCGCCCCAGCCAAAATCTTTAATCCACTTGTCCAAGACATGTCAAGATTTAAAGCTATCCCTTGGGATACGGAAGACCCGTCCAAATTTCCATAAATGATCTTATCGGGGTCAGTTTCATAGTCGGGGAGAATTCTATTAGAAAAATAGGTATAGAAGACACTGGTGTCTATTCCAAGAAAGAAACCTTTAGAAGCATAGGACTTTTTGACAAAGTTAACATTGATGTTCCAAGAGGTTTCTGGGCTAAGTTCACCTTCAAATTCAACGGAACGGGCTCCTGTTAGTGCAGCGTGATCCTCCGTAAATACATTGGCTACTCGATAACCGTTTCCTGCACTTACTCTAAATATATTTTGCTGATTTGATGAGTTCCATTTGTAATTAATCCTTGGCGTAAAAATATTTCCGTGGATGCTGTTATAATCATAACGCAATCCTAAGAGTAGTTTGTTTTGCTCATTAATGGTGATTTCATTTTGAGCAAAGAGACCGGGAAGGTGAATCACCTCGGGATGTTTTGTTCCACTGGTAGCAGGGGTATTGTCGTCAAAAAAGGTATATCTGTAGGCAGCTCCTAACAATAGATCACTGTTGCCCATGACCTTATTCCAAGTTAATTGTCCAAAACCAATAAATTGTTCTGCATGGTAAATTGTACTCCCATAAACCGAATTTTGACGATGCCCATTGGCACTGAATTGGAATTTAACCATTTCCTTCAATGGCAATTGATAGCTCCCAAATGTTTCCCATCTGTTGGTATAAATACTTTCCCCATAAACCTCTTCGCCTCCTCGGTACTTCTTTTCCCAATTCATTGCTCCTCCCCAACGATCTTCGTAAACATATCTACCAGCTATTGAGAACAAGCGATTGTCTTTGCGTTTAACATTCAATTTATTAAAGACCGAAAACCTGTGTTGAAGTGTAAGGTCCGTAAAGCCATCATTATTATTATCTATGGGGTTTTGATAATTAAAATAATTAATCCCCAAAAGAGATTGCACCTTTTCTCCAAAATCGAATTTTACACCTAAATCATAATTCACCTCTCCCCAATCCGAAGAAAAAACATCAGAGACCAACAAAGGAGCGCGAGATATTTTTTTGGTGATGATGTTGATAAGTCCTCCAACGGCTTCCGACCCATAAAGGGAAGAAGCTGGTCCTTTTACGATTTCCACGCGCTCAATCAAAGATTGGGGGATTCCCGTCAATCCATATACGGTAGAGAGTCCGCTTACAATGGGCATTCCGTCTATAAGCACCATCGTATAAGGCCCCTCTAGTCCATTGATATGAATGTCTCCGGTATTGCAAACATTACAGTTGAGCTGTGGCCGAACCCCATTGACATTTTGCAAAGACTCAAAAACAGAAGGGGAAGGGTTTGCTTTAAAAAATTTGAATCCATAAACCTCCACAGGAATAGGACTATCCAACTTAGAAACTTCTTTCATAGTTCCCGATATGACGACCTCATCCAAGGAAGCTGCGTTTTCAATGAGTTGAAAATTACTTATAATATTTACTGGTTTTGTTAGAGAGATATATTCTGATAAGACTTCAAAACCAATGGAGGAAATCACTAGGGTATATTCTCCAAAGGGGATATCCCGAATTATAAACTGACCGTTGACATCGGTTGATGCACCCAGTGAGGTTCCTTTTATATAAATATTGGCAAATGGTAATGGGCTATTTTCAGCAGTTACCTTACCGCTTAAAGTTGCCGTTTGGGAATACCCAATAATACAGAGAAGGCAAACTGCAACCGTTAGGATAGACTTATTATACTGTTTAGAAGCGAACGGAAAAGAAATCACTATGAATATTTAGAATACAAAAGTAAAAAGTTAGATTAGACTAACAAATTAGTTTAGCATATGTTTTTATTTAAATAGGCAGCGTGATGTTTATTGTTATATTTGTGATATGTACTCATTGGTAGAAGAAAATTATCTAAAGGCATTGTTTGCTTTGTCGAAAGACATAGGGTCGGTAAGTGTAAATGACCTTTCTAAGCATTTAGACATCAAGATGCCAACGGTTACAAGTATGATGAAAAAGATGGCAGCAAAAAAGTTGGTCGCTTACGAAAGTTATAAACCCCTAAAACTTACGGAAAAAGGTAAAAAAGAAGCTGCACTCATCATCCGTAAGCATCGCCTAACGGAGATGTATTTGGTTGAAAAAATGGGTTTTGGCTGGGAAGAAGTTCACAATATTGCGGAACAAATCGAACATATCAAATCCCCTGAATTGTTTACCAAAATGGACGAGTTGTTGGATTATCCAAAGTTTGATCCACATGGTGCGCCCATTCCTGATATTAATGGAGAAATGGAATGGAAAGCCTACAGTAAATTGAGTGAATGCAAAGCAGGAGAAAAAGTTAGAATGGCTGCCGTAATCAATACTTCTGATGGATTTCTGGAATTTCTAAACAGCAGAGAAATCCGTCTGGGATTAAAAATAAAAATCATGTCTGTAGAACCGTTTGACAATACGATGGTGGTGCGCTATAAAAAGCACGATCAGGAATCACTTAGCCATACGGTTTGTGAAAGGCTCTTGGTAGAAAAAGTTTAGAGGCAAAAATTAAACCTAATAAATACATTGGCGATTGTCCGCTTTAACAAAATAGGGTTTGTAGTTTTTAGCCTTTGAATCCATACAACCACAAAGGTCTAAAATTTCGATATTTTTAAAATCAATAGGATGGCTTTCGGCTTGTAAAGCAATGTATCCCTCCGTTAAAACCTCTCCTTCTCTCGCCATCCAATAGTCTTTGCTTTCCACCCCGCGAGAAGACCAATCACGGTCACCCATTCGAGGGTTGGTAAAACCCCCGCCAATTTGAGGAATTTGATATTTTAAAACCGTATCATTTTCTATCAGGTGTGTGATACTTTCTCCGCCCAAAACAATGACTTCCCCTTTGACCCATTGGTCGCCGTGGTAGGTGTCGGAGGTAGAATTAATGCAGTGCTTGTAATTAATCTTACCATCGATTTCAACTGCAGTACCAGGCGTACATAAGTTTCCAGTAGTCCGCTTATCTTCACCTAAACCGCCCAAAAGTTGAATTTCTATAGAAACCGGAAAAAACTGCCCGTAATCATTGCTTTCTGCCGATTGCGAGTGCAACATAATCCCACTATTTCTCACATTCCAATTTTCACCTCCCCTAACCTGATCGCCAACAAATCGGTAATCAAAGCGCAGTTTGTAATGCGAAAAAGATTTGTTGTAGTACATATGGGCATAGGCATCGTCAAAAGTATCGTAATTGTCATAGGCAATCCTAATCATACTGTCTTGAACACGAAACGTATCGTTGTGATTAACATTTAGATCTTGGTTGGCAAACTTAATTGTCCAGCCAGATAAGTCTTTCCCATTAAAAAGGGGTTGCCATTCTTCATCGGAAAAAGACGGCATTTGATCAGCAGCCATTAAAAAAGTCAAAGTAAATAAAAGGAAAGCACGAATCATTATAACATTTGTTTAAATAAAAAATAGAATCTTCAGCTGATGGTTACGGCCGAACTAATATCAATCGAATTTGCATCAATTTTTAAAAAAAACCTACAAAAAGACAGTAATTAAAAAAACTATCGTCAGTATTTTTTGTGAATATGACAATGCAAATGGATAAAAATGGCATGTCTTCAATAATAGGATACTAATTTTTTTGGATTCGAAAAATTAAGGTTTGAACAATGGGATAAATAATTGATCACACAGAGAAATTATAAATTTATGGTGAGATGTTTCCTTAAGGAAATTAATTATTTGTTTTTGTTATAGCCCCGTTTCGAATAGATTCGGGGTTTTTTTTTATGGCAAAAAAAAGGGTTCCTACAAACAATTACGGCGTATTCTTTAATTA
>CAJWGK010000069.1 GCA_913030895.1 uncultured Flavobacteriaceae bacterium
TTGATAATAATTTTGGTGTAAAAACATTATTAGTTTAATTTTGCAACTCTTAAAATAAAAAATATGAATCATTACGAAACTGTTTTCATTTTAAATCCCGTTCTGTCTGATATACAGATAGAGGAAGCAGTAAAAAAGTATGAATCCCTATTGGAATCTGGTAAGTGTAAAATGGTACACAAAGAAGATTGGGGACTCAAAAAGCTCGCTTATCCAATTCACAACAAAAACAGTGGTTTTTACCACCTTTTTCAATTTGAATCAGATGGTGAGGTGATAAACTCGCTCGAGGTTGAATTCCGAAGAGATGAGAGAGTCATGCGCTTTTTAACTGTTAAACTCGATATTCACGCACAAGAATGGGCTGAAAAAAGAAAAAAAAGAAATCAATCTAAAGTTAAAGCTTAAGCCATGTCAAAAATTGAAGAACAATCAAGTGGTAAAAAAGAGGGGGAAATTAGATATTTAACACCTCTTAATATTGATACCAATACCAAGAAAAAATATTGCAGATTTAAGCGTTCCGGAATCAAATATGTTGATTATAAGGATCCAGATTTTTTAATCAAATTTGTCAATGAACAAGGCAAAATTTTGCCTAGACGTCTAACGGGAACTTCCCTCAAGTACCAAAGAAAGGTTTCTGTTGCTATTAAAAGAGCACGTCATCTTGCTTTAATGCCTTATGTGGGTGATCTATTAAAATAATCTTTTAGTCATGGAATTAATTTTAAAAGAAAACGTAGAAAATTTAGGTTTCAAGGATGACTTAGTTAAAGTCAAAAATGGCTACGGGAGAAACTTCCTCATTCCTCAAGGAAAAGCTGTTTTGGCAACTGTTTCTGCCAAGAAAGTTCTGGCTGAAAACCTAAAGCAAAAAGCCTTTAAAGAAAAGAAAATCATTGAAGATGCTAATACTTTGGGTAAGAAATTAGCTGATATCGAGATGAAAATCCCTGCAAAAGTTGGGAGTGGTGACAAATTGTTCGGTTCTGTCTCCGCATCTGATCTCGTTAAAGCATTTGAAGCGCAAGGACAAAGCGTTGATAAAAATGCTATTGCCATTCCGGGTAAAACTATTAAAAGACTGGGTAGTTACGAAGCAAAAATAAGACTGCATCGAGAGGTTTCAATTCAATACGCCTTTGATGTGATTCCCGAGAAAAAATAGTAATCTATCTTTACAAAATGACCCCGCCTTGTGTGGGGTTTTTTTTTATCAAATCTATTATGGAATACGCCCGTTTGACAAAAGAACAGTTTGAAGCACTGCACGAGGAGTTTTCACTCTTTCTAGCAGCGCAATCAATTGACAAAAGAGAATGGGACCGAATCAAGTCCAATAAGCCCAGTTTGACCAATGAGAAATTAGACGCCTTTAGCGATATGGTTTGGGATGATGCATTGGATAAAATTAATTATTTGGAACACCGAAACGATCACTTGTTGTTTCTTTTCAAGTGCTATGATCAAAAAATTGATTTAATATTAATCAAACAGACAAAAGATTGTCCCTCTTTTTTTGAGGAAAATCACAAAAATTGGTTGATAAAAAATATTAGAGATGATCGCGTTAGTGTTTTTGAGTCCAGTAGAGATTTTGGAGCAATTTATAAAAAAGAAATATTTCAACTGATTCAGAAAGGTGCTGTGACCACTGACGGAAGTGCGTATGAGGACTTGAAAAGTTTTCTTTCAAAATAAATAGAATTGTAGCATCTTTGTGATACACCTTATTCAATGCCAGTAATAAAACCATCCATACCAAAAGGAACAAGAGATTTTTCTCCTGAAATTTCTGCAAAGCGGAATTATTTAAAAGAGAAGTTGGTTACTACTTTCGAACAATTTGGTTTTCAACCCATAGAGACTCCCTCTTTTGAGCGTTCTGAAACCTTGTTAGGCAAATATGGAGAAGAAGGGGATCGATTGATTTTTAAAATATTGAATTCTGGCGAAAAGGTAAAGCAAGCGGATTTAGAAGCTTTAAATGCTGGACAGCTTCAAAAATTCTCTAATTCTTTGTCCCAGAAAGCATTGCGATATGATTTAACCGTACCTTTCGCGCGTTACGTTGCCCAAAATCAAAACGATATCCAATTTCCCTTTAGACGTTATCAAATTCAAAATGTTTGGCGAGCAGATCGACCACAACACGGAAGATTTCAGGAGTTTTTACAATGTGATGCTGATGTGGTCGGGGAACGCTCACTATGGCAAGAAATAGAGGGGATTCTATTGTACGATCGCGTTTTTTCAAAGCTAAATTTAAAGGGTATTAATATTCACCTTAATCACAGAAAAATTCTAGCTGGAATTGCACAATTAATTGGTGCAGATTCTCAGCTTATTGATTTTACTGTCGCATTGGATAAGTTGGGTAAGATTGGAAATCAAGGCGTGATAAATGAATTATTAGCAAAGGGATTCGAAAAAAATGCGATCGATAAATTAAAACCTTTTTTATCCTTAGAAGGTGATTTTAATTCCCAACTTTCTCAAGTTGAAACTGCATTGTCCGGTATTCAGATTGCCTACGAAGGGATTGAGGAATTAAAATTTATTTACAGTCAATTAGATGAAAAATCTCTTGAAGTTTTATCACTAAATTTTGACGTTACCTTGGCAAGAGGGTTAAATTATTACACTGGTTTGATTCTAGAAGTTATGCCACCCAAAGGCATTAAAATGGGTGCTATTGGTGGTGGTGGTAGGTACGATGACCTCACTGATCTATTCGGCTTGAAAAATACTAGTGGTTTTGGCATATCGTTCGGTTTTGACCGTATTTTCCTAATTATGGAACAATTAAACCTGTTTCCTAAGTCGCTTCAAATGCAAAGTCGCTTTCTGTTTTTAAATTTTGGTGAGGAAGCTTCTAAGTTTTGTTTTAATAAGCTAATGGAATTGAGAGATCGTAAAATTTCCTGTGAGTTTTATCCAAAGGCGGCAAAACTAAAAAAACAAATGAATTATGCCGACCAGCGCGGTATTCCTTACATAATAATGATTGGTTCAGAGGAAATTAAAAAAGATGTTTTTATCGTTAAGGACATGAAATCCAGAGAACAATCAGAGCATTCAATTTCATCATTGCTTCCAACCTTGGAGAATTTAGGCTAGTCGATTTTACTCATTGTTGGTCTTTGATACTCCTCAAAGGGCTGTTTTAATAAACTTCCAATTTTACTGTTTTTCTCTTCATCAGGAAAAACATCTACTCCATAAACAATCTGATCGCGATCAAATGCTGCATATGTTCCAATTAGCCTGTCCCATATAGAAAAAATATTACCATAATTCTTATCGGTATAGGGCAATCGGTAGTGGTGATGGATTTTGTGCATGTCTGGTGAGACCAGCAAATAGCTAATCCAAAAATCTACTTTCTTAGGTAGTTTTATATTGGCGTGATTGAATTGGGATGCAATGACAGAAAGCGCTTGGTATAACATGATAATACCTACTGAACTCCCCAATAGGAATACGCCCATAAGAGTAAAGCTAAAACGTACCATACTTTCTAGCGGATGATGTCTGTTGGCAGTAGTAGTATCAACCTTGTGATCACTGTGATGCACCAGATGTATCATCCAAAGGGGTTTGATCTTATGTTCCACATAATGGGGTAGATAGGCTCCAATAAAGTCTAAAATCAAAACACCCATTAATACTTCAGTCCATAAAGGCATTACTGAGATACAATTTAAAAGCCCAAAATGATTGGCTACTGTCCAATCTGATGTTTTCAGTAATATAAACGCAAAAAAGAAGTTTATCAATACCGTGGTAATCGTAAAAAAAATATTTGGGATGGCATGTCGCCACTTTTTGTATTCAAAGCGAAATAAAGGAAAAAAGCCTTCTAGTAACCAAAATAAAGCTATTCCACCAACGAGAATGAAGCTGCGATGTAAACTGGGAATACTTTCAAAATAAGCGATGATCACCTCCATGATATCTCTATATTATTCGACTAATTTAACCTTTTTTATAAATTAGTACTAAAAGAATAGATACCAGAAGAGGCAGTATTACCTTGAGTGTCATAAGCCACTACCTTCCAGAAATATTTTGTTTCAGCTGTTGCAACAACAGCAATCACTATTTGGTTTTGCGTGGCATCAAAACTGTCAATTAACTTGGTCGCATCTGTTGTGTCCATGTAAATCCGATATCCTTTAATATCATTATCTGGGTCATCACAAGACCAATTGAGCAATACTTCATCATTTGAGTTCAAATCCACCACATCCGATGGCCTAGGCGAAATTAACTCAGGCGGAAAAGGAGCATAACTTACCTCTCCTAAACCTGCCAAATAAAACCGCCATTCTTTACTAGTCAGTGATGAACCACTTTCAGGCACCTCTGCAGTCACCTTCCAAGCATATGGCTCGCCGTGCTTTAAAGTTACCTCTTTGGTATTGGTAGCACTTTCAAATATCAAATTACTATCATCCCTAAGGTTTTTAATATTTATCTTATAACGTGATGAATTATTACTAGAACCCCACATAAGATTTAATTTACTTTGAAAATCATTTATAACACTTCCGCCTTGGCAAGCCTTATTATTTTCCGGATATTTCAAGTCAAATGAACCTGGATAAATTTCAGGAATATCTACTTTTGGTTCATCTGCTGAACAAGCCAACAGACAAAAGGCCACTATGTAAATAAGATACTTCATCATACTATTTTTTTATGGCTATAAAAGAATTTTTCACCGTATTTCCATTGACTTTAAACAAATAGCCTCCCATTTTAAAACCACTAGTGTTAACCGAAATATTTCTATTAGCCGCGTTAAGTAGGTAATAATCAGAGCGAATCAATTTTCCAGACGTGGTAAACATTTCAACCAGTACATTCTCATCCTGTCCACCTACATAAATTGACAGCTCATCTCCAAAAGGATTCGGAGTATAAGCAACAGATTCGGAATTAAAATATTCCTTTTCAAAAACACCTTGACATTCTTGGTCAGTAGATACGCTTACTGTATTGAGTCCTTTCCGTAGAGTAAGTGAATAACTCGATCGGGACGTCTGAGTTGTCAAACCATTAAGCTCGATATTGTAAACCGATCCACCAGCCATTTCCAACTGAACTGAATCACTACTACCATCAACCGAAGCTGCAAAATTAGATTCATTTGAATAGACCGATAGTGGTAAAGGGTCAATAAGCTGAACCTCAAAGCACCTTTCGAACTCATCACTGCTGATCCCATCAGCACCGATACAAATACTGTATTGTCCACTAGAAAGGTTAGAAATAATCCATTCCTTTTTATCGGTAACTTCAGAATAATCAATAGCACCAGAAATGTTGATCGTGTAAGAATACGATGTATCCTCAAACGAGATTCCGATTGAATGATTATCCACACACTTTTCCTTTTTATATACATTAAAATTATTAGAAGGCAGATAGAATATTTCACAACCAAAAGTGTCTACCCTAACACCTAAAGGAGTATCTGGACATTTGTCCTGAGGATTCCAAACCCCATCTTGGTCTGCATCGTCAGAGACATCACCAACACCATCACCGTCTTCGTCAGCTTGGTTAGGGTTGAATACCACAGGGCTATTATCAATAATATCAGGAACGCCGTCACTGTCAAAGTCGTCATCTGGAAGTGCAGGCCTAGATTGAAGTTCAAGCGCACTGGTAGTTCCTTCAGGCACTTGCAGTTGGAACTGAGTAACAGGAACTGGCACCTCGATAGCACCGTCTTCAAGATTAATAAAGGTTACTTCTACTTCGTAAATATTGTCTTTGTTATGATCTTGAGGATCATTGAAATCTGGTGGGTTGATGAAGGAAAGGTAGCCTTCGTTTTCTTCATCAGTCTTTCTGGTTTTGGGTGGCTCACTCTTAACGGCGAACAGATGTGCGTCTGAACCACCACTAATGCTTTTTCTTATTTTCCATTTACCGACACTTCTATTAAAAGGATTGTAATACCGTTCAAATTCCTCTCCACTCAGGGGTAAAGTTCCTTCACCTAATTCAAAAATTGAAACAAAAAACGGAGCAGTATATTCGTTATTGGGAACATCTACAACGGGAATTTCCCCCTCAACAATCGTTTGGCCTCCATTTGCCGTTTTGACTGTCAAAGTGAATGGGTGGGAGGTAATTTCTTCATAATCCAGTTCACTTGCTAGCTTAATATCAAGATTATTGTCCAAGATAAAAAACCCTCCTGAATCAAACTCAGTTGAGGTTATTTCTTCACCCATAGTACTAGTTATAGTTACCTTTCCCGTTGTAATGCCAATTTCAGCATCCTCTTTGATAGGGGAAAAATTGAGTTCTACTATTGGATCTGGGTCACATACATCGCCTTCGCCGTCGTTATCAGAATCTTTTTGGTCAGAATTTGGGGTTTCAGGACAATTATCCTTGACATCTGGAATGCCATCTTCATCCGTATCATCCAATTGTGTTTCCCCACAGCCCTCTGCGTTTGCCGTTTCGTCTGGTGAAGTGTTCGGACATATATCATCGCCATTAAGCACCCCATCCAAATCAGAATCTTTTTGAACTTGCGAACATCCATCCTGATCTACTTCGTCACCCAAAGCAGTATCTGGACATTGATCGAATTCATCCTCAACACCATCCTCATCTGAATCAGAAATGAAAATTAACCTTCCATCAATGGTTAAAGAAACCGTTCCCCCCGTTGAAGCATAAAGCGAATAATCAAAAACATTAGTCGATACATCTGTAGGGGTGCCAAAAATTGTAACAATATTATCCTCAAAGGTCATTTGAACCCCATCAGGAAGCCCATTAGCTGTTACATTTAGCGTACCAGTACAGGTAGTTGAAAAAGCAAAAGAAACGTTAGGATCGGAGGGTGAGATAATTGAAATTTGAAGTCCAGGTTCTAGGTCTTCTACTTCAATGGCACAGTCAGCAGACGAGGTTGTATCAGAATCTTTTTGAACTTGCGAACATCCATCCTGATCTACTTCGTCACCCAAAGCAGTATCTGGACATTGATCGAATTCATCCTCAACACCATCCTCATCTGAATCAGAAATGAAAATTAACCTTCCATCAATGGTTAAAGAAACCGTTCCCCCCGTTGAAGCATAAAGCGAATAATCAAAAACATTAGTCGATACATCTGTAGGGGTGCCAAAAATTGTAACAATATTATCCTCAAAGGTCATTTGAACCCCATCAGGAAGCCCATTAGCTGTTACATTTAGCGTACCAGTACAGGTAGTTGAAAAAGCAAAAGAAACGTTAGGATCGGAGGGTGAGATAATTGAAATTTGAAGTCCAGGTTCTAGGTCTTCTACTTCAATGGCACAGTCAG
>CAJWGK010000070.1 GCA_913030895.1 uncultured Flavobacteriaceae bacterium
TTTTTTTATCTACTTGTGTACACCCTTTAAATAAATGCTTAATTTAGTGCGAACAAACAACTGTTTACAATGTTAAACAACACTGAAGTTATATCGAGAATTGAGGAGATAAGGAATAATCACCAACTAACGGCAGCCTCTTTTGCGAGTAAAATTGGTGTGCAGCGATCTGCGATGTCCCACATACTATCTGGAAGAAATAAACCTAGTTTAGATTTTTTGATGAAGATATATGATGCTTTTGATGAAGTCAACTTAGAATGGCTCCTATTGGGAAAATCCCCTCCCCTCACCCAGCCGCAAGATGATTTTCGGAAGACTTCCGAAAACGATAAAACAGAAGCCGATGAAATCAAGCCTGATATCCAAATCACTGAATCAAAAATTGAAACCCTTAATCTTCCAATAAGCTGTGAAGCACCCAAAGAAATCATTTATCTTTACGCCAATGGAAAGTTTGAACGTTTTACGCCCAAAAATTAGCCTTTATTTATTTTTAATTGTAGGACTACTCTGCTTTAATGCTTGTTATAACGTAGAAAGAGATTGTTTGAAATTTCATACGGGTGAGTTTGAGTTTTCTACCATCGTTAACGGAACCCTAAAAACCTCTTATTTTACAAGAAGCGATAAGCTTGAAATCGAAACCTATGAGGGTAAGATAGATTCAGCAAGTATAAGGTGGGTGAACGATTGTGAGTGTATTTTAACAAAATTAAACCCTGTTTCTAATCAGGACAAGCGTCCTGTTCAGATTAAGATTCTCTCCACTACTGCGGACAGCTATACTTTTGAATATGCTATTGTGGGGAAAACTGATAACAAACAAAGAGGAACAATTAAAAAAATCAATTGATATTGATGCAAGCGCTATTAACTACAGAGGTTTTGTCTGCCTTTCTAACCCTTACATTTCTTGAAATAGTTCTCGGTATAGACAATATATTATTCGTTTCTATTATCGCGGGTAAGCTTAAAGAAAGCTTACAGAAAAAAGCAATAAGGATCGGGATGATCATGGCAATGGTATTGCGATTGGTGCTGCTGTTGGGGATCTCAGTTTTAATCGATATGCAAGGCACATGGATTTCGGTAAACAACAGTTTTTTTCAATCGGATATTTCTGGTCAGGCGATTATACTGTTTTTTGGAGGGATTTTCCTGTTGTATAAAAGTACCAAGGAAATCTATGAAAAAGTCGAACATTCGGGCCATAAAATTGGAGATGAGAAAGGAAGTACGACAATGACCAAAGCCATTATTCAAATTACAATTCTCAATTTTGTTTTTTCAATTGATTCTATTCTGACAGCGGTTGGAATGACCAATGGCCTGCCCAATGCAATTATAATTATGGCAATTTCAATTGTAGTTTCGGTATTAATTATGATGATTTTTGCGCACCCAGTCGGCGAATTTGTCAACAAGCATCCCTCGCTTCAGGTTTTGGGATTATCCTTTTTGATGTTGATTGGTTTTATGCTTTTGGCAGAAGCTGCTCACTTATCTCACACCAGAGTGTTGGGTAATGAAATTGGCGCTATCCCGAAAGGTTACCTCTATTTTGCGATTACCTTTTCGCTTTTGGTGGAATTTTTAAATATGAAAACCAGAAAGCCTAAAAAGGTTTAGAAATCCAATTTGGTCTGAGGTTCGTCTCCTTTTATTTCCTCTTGGTCAGTGACCTCAATTTCCTCCACTATTTGCTCGGGTTCTTCATAGGGCAGCACCGATTTAAGGCTTATTTTTTTGACTTTGTTTGCCGTAAGCTGATTTCCCAATGCTTTAAATCCCTTGACAGCAATAAAGGTCTCTGCGTTAATTTCAATAGGTGGAATGGCGTCTTTGTCTCTGGGTTTAACAAATTGAACTTCAATTATTGGGCGCCAATCTGAGTTAAAAAACAAAAGCTCCCCACCTTCTTTGACAAAACTATCTTCTTTGTTTTCACTTTCTATCAAAAATCTCTTGATAAAGTAGCGTTCTTTTTCAGGGTCGAAATAGATGGCAGTCAGAGGTTTTTTTGGAACCCACTTCTCAATACCTATCATTTTTTCATCAAAATGCAATGACATTTCAGGGGTAACAACCTTGGCATTACCATCTTTTTTGACCAACAAGATCTTGTCTTCTCCTTTAAATGCCCCTAGTAAGGCGCCTCTTTCATCTGTATTGAGTCTTTTTATTGTTTCATCAAACCAAATGTTTCTGGGTTTTAGGGTCGAAACCCCTTTTTCTTTTAATTCCACCCGAAGAATGGAATATTTGGTCACGGTGTTACCTTTTACGCCCCTGCCTTTGATCTGAAGATCAGCAAAATCTAAATCCCATTTCAATTTTTTTACACTACCTGTATTTCTGAGTGTTACGGTAACCACCTCTGCCTCTCCATTGAGGTTGGCGGTGAAGTAAAGCAATGTTGATCCATCCGTTCCTTGGGTCATGTCATAAACCTTGTCTCTCGTAACGCCTTTGACCGCAAAGCGCTTGATAAAGGAAGTTCCTCTTTTTCCATCCCGATAAATCATATTGTAAATCGTACGGGTATCATTGCGTTTGAATATGGCAGCGTGGATAATATCTTTACCCACAAAAACTTTGCTATCTACCCTGACAACCTGCATTTTTCCTTCTTTGGTAAAAACGATAACATCGTCAATATCAGAGCAATCGCAGAGGTATTCATCCTTTCGCAATGAAGTACCTATAAATCCTTCTGCCCTGTTAATGTAAAGCTTTTTATTTCTGACGACTACTTTTTTGGCATCTACATCATCAAAAATTCTGATCTCGGATTTTCTTTCTTTTCCTGTTCCGTAGGTTTTGATCAGGTGATTAAAATACCTTATGGCAAAATCAATAAGATGCTCCAGATTGTTTTTTACTTCTGCGATATCCCCTTCTAAAGCTTCTATTTTCTGCTGGGCTTTGTCAATATCAAATTTGGAAATACGCTTTATTTTAATCTCGGTCAACCTTACCAGGTCTTCTGTGATCACCGCTCTTTTCAATTTGGAGATATGTGGAGCCAAACCGCTACTGATTGCCTGTAACACCCCTTCCCACGTAGACTCTTCTTCAATATCTCGGTAAATTCTATTTTCAATAAATATTCGCTCTAGGGAAGAATAATGCCATTGATTTTCCAGTTCTTCTAACTGTACCTCAAGTTCCTTTCTCAATAAAACCAACGTATGGTCGGTTGAAAGCCTCAGCATTTCACTAACACCGATAAAATGGGGCTTATCGTCAATTATCACACAACCCAGTGGGGAGATTGAGCTCTCACAATCGGTGAATGCATATAGGGCATCTATGGTTTTGTCAGGGGAAATCCCTGTGGGTAAATGAACTAGTATTTCTACAGTAGCAGCGGTATTGTCTTCAATTTTTTTGATTTTAATTTTACCCCGTTCATTGGCTTTGAGAATGTTTTCGATCAAAGCTGTTGTGGTCGTTCCATAAGGAATTTCGTTGATGACCAGCGTGTTTTTATCCAGTTGGGAGATCTTTGCCCTGACCCTTATTTTTCCGCCTCTGTTCCCATCGTTATAAGACTGAATATCGATGATGCCTCCCGTCTGAAAATCGGGATAAATGGTAAAACTTTTACCTTTTAGGTGTTGTATACTTGCCTTGAGTAACTCTATAAAATTATGAGGTAAAATTTTGGTGGAAAGCCCTACTGCAATTCCTTCCGCCCCTTGCGCGAGCAGTAAGGGGAATTTGACTGGCAGGTGAACAGGCTCCTTTTTTCGTCCGTCGTAAGAAAGTTGCCATTCGGTTACTTTAGGGCTAAACACAACCTCTAGTGCAAACTTTGAGAGTCGTGCTTCGATATATCTCGAAGCGGCGGCGCGGTCGCCGGTAAGTATGTTACCCCAGTTTCCTTGGGTATCGATCAACAGTTCTTTTTGGCCAATTTGTACCATGGCATCGGCAATACTAGCATCTCCGTGTGGGTGATATTGCATGGTGTGTCCGACAATGTTAGCGACCTTATTATAGCGCCCATCATCCAAGTCTTTCATCGAATGCAGGATTCTGCGCTGAACTGGTTTAAGGCCGTCATAGATAGCGGGAACGGCACGCTCAAGAATTACATAGGAAGCATAGTCGAGAAACCAATCTTTGTACATTCCGGTGACCTTCACTAAGGAAGTCCCATCATCTGGCTGATCAGCTATGTTGTCGTTTTCTAATTCTTCCATCTGTTAAACGATCTCCTCTGCAACATCCAGCTCGACCTTAAGGTTATCAATGATAAATTTTTGACGATCTAGTGTGTTTTTCCCCATATAGAATTCTAGTAATTCCTCTGTCGTCGTTGCTTTGTCTAACATAACTGGGTCTAGGCGGATGTCCTCGCCGATAAAAAACTTAAACTCATCTGGAGAAATTTCACCCAAGCCCTTAAAACGGGTAATTTCGGGCTTGCCAGCAAGTTTTTTGATCGCCTCTTGTTTTTCCTGTTCGCTATAGCAGTAAAAGGTTTGTTTTTTATCTCTTACCCTAAAAAGTGGGGTTTGGAGGATATACAAATGCCCTTCCTTGATTAATTCTGGAAAGAATTGTAGAAAAAAAGTAATCAACAACAACCGAATGTGCATCCCGTCAACATCTGCATCGGTGGCGATAACAATATTGTTGTACCGCAAATCTTCCATACTGTCCTCGATGTTTAGTGCTGCCTGTAGGAGATTAAACTCCTCGTTTTCATAAACGATTTTTTTGGTCATGCCATAGGTGTTTAGTGGCTTTCCTCTCAGGCTAAAAACAGCTTGTGTATCTACGTCTCTCGACTTAGTTATCGAGCCACTAGCGGAGTCTCCTTCAGTAATAAATATGGTAGATTCCAAACGGCGGTCTTTTTTTAAATCACCTAAATGAACCCTACAATCTCTCAGTTTTTTGTTGTGTAAACTTGCCTTTTTGGCACGTTCGCGAGCTAATTTCCTAATCCCAGATAATTCTTTACGCTCTTTTTCGGCTTGCAGTATTTTCCTGCGTATCGCCTCTGTCGTCTCCGCATTTTTGTGGAGGTAATTGTCCAGCTGAGTACCTAAAAAATCATTGATATAGGACCTGACAGAGGGCATCCCCCCGCCCATTTCGGTCGAACCGAGTTTGGTCTTGGTTTGGGATTCAAAAACAGGCTCCATGACCTTGATGCTGATGGCTGAAATAATCGATTTTCTAATATCGGATGCGTCAAAGTTCTTTCCAAAATGTTCCCGAATCGTTTTTACTAGGGCTTCTCTAAATGCGGCTTGGTGCGTTCCTCCTTGGGTGGTGTGCTGCCCATTCACAAAGGAGTGATACTCTTCGCTGTATTGAGAGCGGCTGTGGGTAATGGCAACTTCGATGTCCTCACCTTGCAGGTGAATAATCGGATACAATAGGTCAGCGGCGTTGGTCTGGTCTTCTAATAAATCTTTTAGACCGTTGTTGGAAAAAAACTTTACGCCATTTAAATCAATAGTCAAACCTGGATTCAGGTAAACATAATTCCGAATCATCCGCTCGACATATTCCAACCGGTATTTGTAATGCTTAAATATTCCGTTGTCAGGAATAAACAAAACTTTGGTTCCCCTTCTTTTGGAACTATCAGCAATGGGGTCTTGCTGGGTTAGATTCCCGAATTCAAACTCGGCAGTGGCCGTTTGGTTATCGCGAACCGATTCCACGCGGAAAGTCGAGGACAAAGCATTAACGGCTTTTGTTCCTACCCCATTGAGTCCCACAGATTTTTTAAAGGCTCTGGAGTCGTATTTCCCGCCTGTATTCATTTTGGAAACTACATCGACAACTTTACCTAAGGGAATTCCCCTGCCGTAGTCTCTAACGCTTACTTTATTGTCTTTGATGGCGATCTCGATGGTTTTTCCCGCACCCATCACAAATTCATCAATACAATTGTCCAGGACTTCTTTAAGTAAAATGTAGATGCCATCGTCTGGGGAAGAGCCATCTCCCAACTTACCAATATACATTCCAGGGCGCATTCGGATATGCTCCTTCCAGTCGAGTGAGCGAATGTTCTCTTCGGTATATTGGGTTTCTTTGGCCATAAAGTCAATGCTAAATTAAAATTTGGAGGTTAATTTTAGGCGTAAACTCAAGCAAAGAAATTAACAAATTACAAATGGTGATTGTTGAGAAGTTTAAATTACAACCACTGTTCATCGGGCTTTTGCAAAAAAAATTTATAGATTGCCAAACAAATGAAATCAATTTATTTAACCATTATATTTAGCTTTTTACTTTCGCAAACTATGGAAGCACAAACGCAATCAGAGAAAATCAACGGCGAATTTATTCATATGGTCTTTTTTTGGCTTAAGAACCCAGACAGTGAAAGCGATCGCGCCGCTTTTAAAAATGCATTGACCAAGTTTATCAACACCAATTCACAGGTCGTAAGTTCTCATATCGGTGAACCCGCAGCTACCAATCGTCCAGTGATCGACAGCTCCTATACTTTTAGTCTGGTGGTTACTTTTCCCGATTTGGCCACCCACGATGCCTATCAGTCGGATCCCACCCACCTATTGTTTATTGAGGAGGCTCAAACACTTTGGGAAAAAGTAAGGGTCTATGATTCTCTCGCGGATTAAGCTGCTATAATCTCCTTTACTTCCATAAAATATTAGTCCATCCTTAACTTGGGTAACCTCTCTTTAATAGTGTCATCTCCTATCCAAAAAAGGTTTTTTATATCCTTACTAAATATAGTAAACAGCTAATCCTAGTTTTTTTGGTTTTTTTCCCTTTTAACCCCTTAAAAAAGGATAAAAACGCCATAGTGTTTTAAAAAAATTGATATATTCGATGTTCCAAATCAGCTATCTCAATGAACAATCTACAACGTTTCCCTTCTGCACATATCAATCAAGCTATTGTCAAGACACAAAATGGCGCACACTGGCGACAAACACTAAAGTCTTGTTGTTTCTCGAAAGGTAATTTTAAATTAAATGCTTTTCATCAAAGTTTAAAGGTCAAAGTACATATTGATTACCCTCCTCTAAAACAAAATACTAGCCAAATTAAGAAAAAGGATTAGCTAAGGAATATACAATTGTCATTTTGGACTAATAGCAGTATAACAAATGAACGCCATTCCGAATCTTAAAGAGAAGAAATTGGAAAAATAATTAACTCTTTAGATTAAAAAAAAACGCAACAGTGCCTGCCATTGATTGTGAGTGCTGATAAACAAAAATTAAATTACAATACTT
>CAJWGK010000071.1 GCA_913030895.1 uncultured Flavobacteriaceae bacterium
AAGGCGGAAACAGTTTCTTGAAGTGAGGTAAGACCATTAACAGTACTAGTCAATGAAGAAATCTTGTTATTAAGATCATCAAACTGATCGTCGTAGTCTTGACATCCATAGAACAACAAGATGCTAATAAATAAAGTAAATAATTTTTTCATGAAAAAGGTTTTAGTTATTTTCAAATGTATTGTTTATCTATTTTTTTTACCATTGATTTGACACTAAATTTTAGTTAATTTATCATTAACGAATAATTTAATTGGAATTATTGCGTTATCTTAAAAAAAATAAGTCAACACATGCGATCTTTTTATTAATATCCTTTATTCAAAGTATATTAACTATGGACAAAAAACTAAAAAGCCTTACAGACCTTTCTAAAATTAAATTTGAAAATCTGGCTCCCGATCCAGTCGAATCGAAACCATTAGCATCTGATTTTCAAAAACAATTTTTGTCAGCACATTTTAGTAACAAAGGTCGCGCCGGAAAAGTCGTAACCTTAATCAAAGGATTTCAGGGCAGTAATGAAGCTTTAAAATCCTTAGCTAAAACAATCAAAAAAGAAATTAAGGTTGGCGGAACAGTTAAAAATGGTGAAATACTAATACAAGGGAGTTACAGAGATCAAATCATGGAAATTCTCAAAGCCATGGGGCACGATGTTAAACGAGTAGGCGGTTAATACCCATCACTCCAGTCTATGGGCGATTTCCCCCTAGAGACCAAATATTCGTTGCATAGGCTAAAGTGTTTGTTGCCAAACCAATAGCCTCTATTGGCACTTAGTGGCGACGGGTGACCCGCGGTTAAAATCAAGTGTTTTTGCGCATCGATTAATTTTATTTTTTGCTTGGCAAAGCCTCCCCAAAGCATGAATACAATACCTTCATGATTCCTCGAAAGGGTATTAATCACAATGTCGGTAAATACTTCCCAGCCTCTTCCTTGATGGCTGCCAGGGTTTCCTGCTGCTACCGTTAGGGTGGTGTTGAGTAACAATACACCTTGTTTTGCCCATGGCGTTAAATCTCCGTTTTGGGGATAATCAACCCCAAGGTCTTGCGTAATTTCCTTAAAAATATTGACCAATGAAGGTGGAGGTGCCACTCCCTCAGGGACAGAAAAACACAAACCATGCGCTTGGCCTAGTCCGTGATAAGGATCTTGACCCAGCAATAACACTCGTGTTTTGTTGGGAGGACACAAATCAAATGCATTAAATATCAGATGACCTGGGGGGTAACAACTCCCCTTTTGGTAAGCCTTTTTTACATAATTGATCAATGTTTTAAAATAAGGTTCCTCGAAAGTATGATGTAGTACTTTTTCCCAATCTGGATGTATCCTTACCGCCATGATTTTATTAATTTAGCCATGCTAATTTAAAAAAATAGATGGGGCATATCCCAAAAAAGACCTTAGAGGATTTGGAGTTTTTTACGGTAACCGAGCAGCTTGCCGGTTTCGCGATTACCCCAATGGGGAAAATGGCTTGTCAAAAACTCGCTCCCCTACCCGCTCAGGAGGCGCTAATGAAAGAGCTTCTTTGTGTCTCAGAGTTTTTAGCTTCTTTTGAAAACGATAATCGGATACCAAATCACGGCTTTGAAGATTTATCGTCGACATTTCAATTGCTTAAAATTGAAAACAGTGTTTTGGAGATCAACGCTTTTAGAAATATCGCTGCTGCATCAGATACTGTCAACACCCTGCTGCTGTTCCTTAAAAAATTCAAACCCTACTACCCCAGCCTTTTCGCTTGGGGAGAAACCATTGAGGTCAACAAAGAAATCAAAAAGGAGGTGGACAATGTCATTGACCGATTTGGCGAAATTAGAGATAATGCCTCGGACTCGCTCTACAGCCTCAGGAAACAAATTCAAGCGATAAAAGGAAAAATATCCCAAAGCTTTAACAAAGCACTGAGTCATTATCACGGACTAGATTATTTGGATGATATCAGGGAATCGGTGATGGAGAACAAACGTGTCTTGGCGGTTAAAGCCATGCACCGCCGCAAAGTGAAAGGCGGAATTTTAGGCAGCTCAAAAACAGGGAGTATTGTCTATATCGAGCCTGAAGCTACCTTAAACCTGACCCGTGAATTACAAAATTTAGTTTTTGAAGAAACCGAGGAAATAAAAAAAATACTCAGTCAACTCACCGATTACTTTAGGCCATACTTGGATTTAATCAAGACCTATCAGCGCTATTTGATTGAAATAGATACTTTTTACGCCCGTGCGCGATACGCCAAGGAGATCAATGCCCTATTGCCGATCTTTGCCGAAGACCAAGAACTGTGGCTCAAAGACGCCTATCACCCCCTACTCTATCGCTCGCACCAGTTGGAAGACAAAAAAACCTATCCTCAGGACATCCATTTAAACCCTCAAAGTAGGATAGTAGTGATCTCTGGGCCTAATGCTGGTGGGAAGAGTATCACCCTAAAAACTGTTGGTTTACTCCAGTTGATGATCCAAAGTGGTCTGTTGATTCCAGTTCACGAAAAAAGCCGGGTCTGTTGGTTCGATTCCATTCTGACAGATATTGGTGACAATCAGTCCATTGAAAATCATTTGAGTACCTATTCCTACCGCCTGAAAAACATGAAAGGTTTTTTAAAGAAATGTGATGACAAAACCTTGTTTTTGATTGATGAATTCGGAACGGGATCTGATCCGGAGCTTGGAGGGGCATTGGCCGAAGTTATTTTGGAAGATTTTTATGAGCGCAATTCCTACGGATTAATCACCACTCACTATGCCAACCTGAAGCTACTAGCCGATGAGCAACCCGCGATGGTCAATGCCAATATGCAATTTGATGACCGCACCCTAGAACCTGTTTTTAAATTGATTTTGGGTGAGGCTGGCAGTTCCTTTACTTTTGAGGTTGCTCAGAAAAACGGGATACCTTTCAGCTTAATTAACCGTGCCAAAAAGAAAATCGAACGCGGTAAAGTCCGTTTTGATGCCACCATTGCCAAACTTCAAAAACAAAGACAGCAGATGGCTAAAACCGGTAAATCACTCCAAGAAAAGGAAAATAAGTTTGAAAACGAATCTGACCGTCTTGAGAAACTCAACCAAAAACTCAAGGCAAAATTGATCAGCTACCAAGAATTGTTTGATCACAACCAGCGCATGATCGTTTTGGGAAATAAACTGAATGATGTGGCTGAGCGTTATTTTCAAAATAATAAAAAAAGACCGATGATCGCTGAAATACTTCGCCTCGTTGAATCAGAAAATTCCAAGCGAAAAAGAAATTCTGCCGCGAAAACCAAGAAAGCCAAAGCGTTAAAAAAAACAGTGGAAAAAGAGGTGACCAAGGAACTGATGACCATCCGAAAGGAGAAAAAGATTAAGAAGGAAGCCCCACCAAAACCCAAAGCTGTCGTTGTATTAAAGGTGGGTGACAAAGTCAGGCTATTGGACGGGAAATCTGTCGGCAGTATTGACGCCATCGAAAAAAAGAAAGCCATTGTAAATTATGGAGTCTTTACCACCCAAGTGAATTTGGATCAACTCGAACTGGTCAAATAATGAAGCGTATTGTCTTTTTTGACGGACTCTGCCCCTTTTGTCACTTTTGGGTGCAATACCTAATTAAAAAGGATCGGAATCAGCAATTTCTTTTTGCCCCGCTACAAGGAGAAACTGCTCGCGAGCTACTGCCTCCAGAATTTTTGTCTGTGGATGCTATTATTTTGGTAGAGGATAAAAAAGCGATTTTCACCAAGTCAAACGCCATCTTTAGGATCGTAAATACACTCGGGGGAATCAGGAAAATTATTTTGATTTTTAAAATCGTCCCCACCATTATTAGAGATTTTTTCTACGATCTTGTCGCGAGAAATCGTTTTGTGCTCCGCAAACCCCTAGACCATTGTCCTGTCCCCAGTCCAGCGGTAGCCGCTAGGTTTTTACCATAGGAATTTAGATTAATATTTACAGGGATTTGTTATTAAGCTTAATTTTAAACATTTCGGCCATTCTCTCTGCCCTCCATTTAGCTTCTTCAGCTACTTTTCCTTCAAAGTTTATATCCATTGATTTATGTCATTACCTCAGAGCATTAAAGAATATGTTCAATATAAAAGCCACATAATCTACTTGATAAACAAAAGAAATGAACGAATTTTAAAACAAATAAAAATAATGCCTCAACAAAAATTTATGTTGCATGGCAACCTAGGAGACAGTTTCAGTTTTTAGTCCTTTGGATAGTGGTCGTTCCATTTTTTTTCCACGGGATCTTTTTTAAGTTTCCCCACGCTTTTAGCGACCATCATCGATACGGAAGCATCTCCAGTGATATTGACGACAGTCCTACACATATCGAGCGGTCGGTCAATGGCAAAAATCAGTGCCAATCCGGCTTCAGGAATCCCCGCCTGCCCCAATACAATTACCAGCATCACCATCCCAGCGCCAGGAACCGCAGCTGCTCCAATCGATGCCAATGTCGCCGTTAGAATAATCCCCAACTGGGTGCCGAGAGATAAGTCCATCCCAAAGGCTTGAGCTATAAATACTGCAGCAACCGCTTGGTAGAGACTCGTTCCATCCATATTGATGGTAGCACCAATCGGCAACACAAAACTGGCTACTTCCTCATCCACCCCCAAGTGTTCCTCTACCCGCTCCATCGTTACAGGCAAAGTGGCTGCGCTGGAACTAGTCGAAAACGCCAACAGTTGGGCGGGAGAGATTCCTTTGATAAACCTTCCCGGTTTTATTTTTACATAAAATCGTACCAACAGGGTGTAAACGCCAATCATCAACCCCAAACCAATCAGTAAAGTCAGCGCGTACATACCCAGTGCTTTAAAGAGGTCGAAACTGGGCGACTCGACAATCAAAGCAGCCAAGAGAGCAAAAACACCACAAGGTGCTGCCAGCATAATCAAATCGATCAATTTTAAAATCACCTCATTAAAGGCATCAAAGAAATCTTTGACTGGTTTGGCCTTTTTTGGAGGGATAAGAATTAAACCAATTCCAAAAAATAAAGCGAAAAAAATCACTTGAAGCATATTACCATTCTCCGTAGTTGCCTTAAAAATATTGTCTGGAACCAAATCGACTAGGGCTTGTAGTGGGCCTGCTTCTTTTTGTTTTTTAGCCACTGCTTGTTTTTCAGCGGCATCGGACTCATAGGCAGCGATTAACTCCATACGGGTCGCCTCTGCAATGGAATTACCCGGGCGAATGGTATTCACCATGAATAACCCAATGGAAACTGCCAAAATAGTCGTGACAAGGTATATTCCGATCGTCCTCCCTCCCATCAGGGAAAGTTTGGATATATCTTTAAGATCTGAAACACCTTTGATTAGGGAACCCAGTATTAAGGGCATTGCGATAAGTTTAAGGGCATTTATAAAGATAGTACCGAATGGCTTGACCCAATCTGAAATGATCGTGGCACCACCCTCAAATTGAGTAAAAATAGCACCACAAATCACACCGAGTACCATTCCTAGCATGATCCTCCAATGCAGCGGGAGCTTCTTCATAAGTTATTTTTTAATCGTTCGATTCAGGAGCGTGAAGTCCGCAAGCACGAGTGCAGCCATTGCCTCAACGATCGGTACGGCTCTGGGTACCACACAAGGGTCGTGTCTTCCTTTTCCTTGCATGTCAACGGCTTCCCCTTTGTTGTTGATTGTTTTTTGGGACTGCATGATTGTGGCAACAGGTTTAAATGCCACGTTGAAATAAATATCCATCCCATTTGAAATTCCTCCCTGTACCCCACCCGATCGATTGGTTTGGGTAGTGCCATCAGCATTGTATAAGTCATTATGGAGGCTTCCTTTGGTTTTTGAACCTTCAAAGCCACTTCCGTATTCAAACCCTTTAACAGCATTGATCGAAAGCATGGCTTTACCCAATTCAGCATGAAGTTTATCAAATACGGGTTCTCCAAGACCTATGGGAACGTTTTGGATCACGCAAGTGATGATACCTCCAACAGTATCCCCTTCTTTACGGATTTGTTTGATATAATCCTCCATTTCAGTAGCCTTATCGGGATCTGGACAACGGACTGGGTTTTTTTCGATATAATCAAAATCGAGTTCCTGATAGGGCTTATCTAGGGTGATTTCACCTACTGCCGAAACAAAGGCGGTGAATTTAACGTCACTCAAAAACTGCTTAGCGATGGCACCTGCGACAACCCTACTGGCAGTTTCTCTAGCAGAACTTCTACCGCCGCCGCGGTAATCCCTGACACCGTATTTTTCATCATAAACCTTGTCAGCATGAGACGGTCGATATTGATCTTTGATATGATCGTAGTCTCTTGATTTTTGATTGGTATTAAAAATCGCAAATCCAATGGGTACCCCTGTGGTTTTACCTTCAAAAATACCCGAGAAAAATTTTACTTCATCTGGTTCTTTTCTTTGGGTCACAATCGCTGATTGACCCGGCTTTCTGCGGTCTAAATCGCTTTGAACGGCGTGCATATCTAATGCTATTCCTGAGGGACAACCATCGATGATTCCCCCTATCGCCTCCCCGTGGGATTCCCCAAAGGTGATCAATTGAAATAGGCTTCCGAATTTATTTCCTGACATTATTTAATAATTAGGACAAATATAAAGGGAAAGTTTTGATTTGTTTTAGCCTAGCAGAAATTGAAAACTAATGCTGTTGTTAATATTTCAAAAACAACTGGTGCTTTTCAGCAGATTTAGGAGGTTTGTTGGAATCCAACACAATGATACCTAACTTAAAAAAATCAATACTTAAAACAATGCCACCTTGATCTGTGATCTCCTCCCAGGCTCGAGCCATACCATGACTCCAGTGTATATCGTCAAAAATAACTATCGCATTTTCTTTAAAATTATTTTTTA
>CAJWGK010000072.1 GCA_913030895.1 uncultured Flavobacteriaceae bacterium
CTATAAATTATTTCAAATGAAAAAATTACTTTTTGTACTTATTGTATTAAGCACAACCTTTTCCTTCGCTCAAGAAATTACTGGCAAGACCAGAACTGGCGATAAGTATTCAGTAGCTGTTTCAAAAACAATAAAAGAATATTTAAAAAATCAATTCGTTACTTTTGAAAATTCTCATGCGGATGATGCAAATTTTAATCTCAACGGTAAAATGTTTGAAAAAAATGAGGTTAAAGATGGCTGGTCCATGCATCACCAAATTTACTCAGACATAAAAGTACCAATGATGTTTGTTGAAACTACATTTTATGATGAAAACAACAACAACCAAGTATGGAGTCATTTGTGGGGTAGATGGGAAGGAACTTCAAAAAGAACAGGCAAGGTTTGGAAAAATCCATTTAACGCTTCCTTTAAGTGGGTTGATGGCAAAATAGTTCAAGCTGTTTGGGTTTATGATCCCACATCTGAGATGGAGGAAATGGCAGCACTACAATAGTCGAAAGTCATCTTAAAAATAAAAAAACCCTCCACAATGGAGGGTTTTTTTATATCAAACTAACTAGTTAATACCGTTTTAGTCCATTTACTTTTTTAAAGCATTACGATAAAACTCTTCAAGAAGTGGGATTGTTTCCTTAGCATTTTTGATAAATGCCCCATGACCAGAATTATTGTCGTATAGCATGAATTTAACATTTTTTGCTCCAGCCTTGTCTAAAGCAGCTACAAAGCTTTTTGAGTTTTCAACGCTTACAACATAATCTGATTCATCGTGAAAAATCACAAAAGGTGGTGACTCAGCACTGACATAGCTTATGGGAGAAAGTTGTTTTACTAATGGCTTGTATTCCTGGGGGAGTTCTTCATCAATAAACAGATTTAAATCGGTAGGGGGAGATGCAGCGGCTACAGCTTGAACCATACTCGAAAATTCTGTGTGTGGACCATTACCCTCTAGACCTGCTGAGGAGGGGCTTAATCCCAACATACACACTAGGTGGGCACCAGCAGAGTTTCCAAATGCTCCAATACGCTCGGGATTTATATTGTATTTTTTGGCATTGGCTCTCATCCATCTCACAGCACATTTGGTATCAGCAATCGCATCTTTTATTCCAGGTAACCGATTTTCCCTACCTTTTTTGCTGAGTCTATAATTAACCGCTGTACAAACGTAGCCTTGAGCAGCATAATTCATTGCAAGTCTTATAATTCCTTTATTTCTCTTATCTCCAGAAGTAAATCCCCCTCCATGGATAAAAATGATTGCAGGGGTAGATTTTTCAACCTTTTCCGGACGAAATAAATCCATTTTCCAACGCTGATTCCCCTCCCGATAAGGGATATTAAATTCAGCGACCACGCCTTCAGGTAAATTGTTTAGAATTACTTCATCCGTATTATTTTTTGGCTTTCCAAGATTTTGACCATTTACGAAAAGAATTGAAGTACTTAATAGTAATAAAAAAAGTTTTGTTTTCATTGTTTATTTATTTTGCTTCGGGTGCGACCTCCTTTTGCCAGATTTTTATTTGTTTTATCATTTCTTCTACCATTTCTGGATGTTCATTTGCTAAGTCATTGTTTTCTCCTATGTCCTCTTCAAGATTGAAAAGCTGTGGTAGTTTTTCTTTCCTATTAATAACTAATTTCAATTGATTTTTTCGAATCGCAACGCTGGAATTGAACTCCCAAAAAAGCAACCTCTCAGTCATTTTTTTCCCACTGAGTAAATGATCTTTAAAACTTATGCCATCAAGTCCTTTTGGTATTTCTAAACCGATCAAGTCGGCGATGGTAGGGTATACATCCATAGTCATTAAGGTTTGATTTGAGATTTGTCCAGCGGCAATAAGTTCAGGAGACCAGACCATTGCAGCCACCCTGTGACCTCCTTCCCAAACACTTCCTTTAAAACCTTTCAAACTACCGTTGCTACCTGATTTTGTGCCTCCATTGTCAGAGAAGAAAAACACAACGGTTTTTTTATCCAGTTCTAGTTTCTCCAAGGTTTGTAATACATGCCCGATGCCCTCATCCATTACTTCAATCATTTCCTTGTACAATTCAGCTTTGTTTTGACCTTTATTTACAGGAGAAAAATCACCCCCAACTTTTCGAGTTGCCTTAGATTTTCTTCCTTGTATTGGGTAATGTGGCGCCTCATGAGCAATGTAGAGTAAGAAACTTTCATCTTTATTTCTTTCAATAAAATCAACGGCATGCTTTGATATCAAATCTGTACTATATCCCTCTTCAATCTTTAATTCAGAGCCCTTCCACCAGTCTTCAAAACCCTCTTGATCGACATGAGAATGATAATCGACATTACCAGAAACAAACCCGATGTACTCATCAAAACCTTGATAAATCGGATTAAATTTTGGGTCATAACCTAAATGCCACTTTCCAAATATTCCTGTTTTATATCCTGCTTTTTTTGCAGATTCAGCAAAAGTTTTTTCTGCTAACGATAGTCCTTTGTCTCGATGACTTTTAGCTGTAATTACTCCACTAATCCCAACCCTTTGTTGATATTTTCCTGTAATTAAAGCAGCTCGCGTAGGGCTGCACACAGAACCATTGGAATGAAAATCAGTCATCAAAATACCTTCATTCCCCAGCCGGTCAATCGAGGGCGTTTGAATTTTTTTATTCCCATAGATCGATAGGTCTCCATAGCCTAAATCATCAGCCATGATGATGATTATGTTTGGTCGTTCTTGAACTTTTTGCTTCTCATTACAGCTTAATGTGAGTGCAGCAATAATTAGTAGAGCAAACATCTTTTTGGTAAATCTCATAAGAGTTATTTACTTTTGAATTTTTTACCTACTTCAATCAAGGTATTGATATCCTCTTCAGGAAAAGAACCATCAGGGAGTGGTCCTACATTTAGTAATAAATTAGCATTTTGGGCTTCAGCATCTGCAAGCATTTGAAGTACTTCAGCAGCTTTTTTGTGCTCACCATCATTAGCCTTGTTATACCCCCACGAGTGTGGTTGAAGGGTATTGCAAATCTCTTTAAGTTTATTTTTATTTTTTTCATAAACCAAATTAGCAACTTCTAATTGTGTTCCTACTCTTTTGGCACCGCCTCGTTCTGGAGCCGAAAAATCCTCGTCCCCATTGGCTCCTTGTTTGAAAGAAATCAAAGCATGAGGGCTAAGGGAGCGAATCATTCTGTAGGTCTCATCAATAGGAAACAAATCAGGGCGATTGTAAAACCCCATTATTGGATCAAGCCAAATCCCCGCAATTTCAGGATATTGCACAAGTAGTTCTGTGAGCTGGGCATGAGCAAAATCTATATATTTTTCAAAATCTTTATCTTCCTTAAATAGATATTCTGGTTGTTTTTCTTGGTAATCAGGTCTGGCTGATCTCCACCCACTTTCTCTTGGATAAAAATAAGGGTGCTTCCAATCAGCAGCCAATGAATAATATAGAAAAATACCTAATCCTTTTTCCTTACAAGCTTCATATAATTCTCCGATCAAGTCTCTACTCGAGGGTGCGGAAAGACTATTGAAATCCGTTTGTTTAGTTTCAAAGAGCGCAAAACCATCGTGATGTTTAGCAGTTATCGTAATGTATTTCATCCCTGCTTTTATTGCAAGATCTGTGATAAAATCTGCATCAAAACCGGCGGCAGTAAAGCTATCTTTTAATTTGGCGTATTCTCTTACAGGTATTTTATCCCTTAATTGAACCCACTCGCCTCTTCCAAGTTGGGCATAAAGACCATAATGGATGAACATACCATATTTGGATTCTATAAACCATTTTAGATTTGCTTCGCGAGGATTCTCCGCATATAACTTTTCGTATGATTTTAGATAGGAGGGTACTTTAGTATCTGAATTGCAACTAGCTGTTCCAATACAAATCAGCAGCAAAAGAACTTTTCTCATTAAAATTAATAGTTTGATTCTCCATAAAACTACAAAATCAAATAGAATTTTAATAAATTCTATTTGAGTCGCTGTAATTCCCTTTCAAAACGTTTCATTACATAAAGGTGCATTTTAGCCTGAGTTAGTTTGTAAATTGCCCATGGTAACTTGGGAACATATTCATGGATAGCAGTAATTACGTATTCATTCTCTAAAATAGATCTAAATTCTAACCAGCCCAAATCCTTCCTTTTGGTCAGTAATCCACCAGTGATATAAAAAAGTTGACGGTTTGGGGTGCTTCTGTCTTCGATCAACTTCAGTTCTAATAACATTATTCCAAATAGGTAAAATCTAAGAAAGCTTCCATCAAATCTAGGATTGATGATTCCAGCAAATTTTTTACTGAGCCAAATCGGGTAGTACTTGGCAACCCATTGTGCACTTTGTCTTTTTGGGTTAAAAATTCGCTGTACACTTCTTACAGTATTTTTTTCTGAACTTATGAAGTGAAAAGATGGTAAAGTAGGTGGTTTTTCACTCAGCGCCCTTTGGATGCTCTTTTCAATTGGGGTAAAGTTTATTTGATAAAGATCATCGCAATCACTATTTGGTGTCATTTCGTGTTTTAGGCTTTCCACCAGTGGAGACACAAAATCAATGTTTGATCCCGTAAAAATGCTAACCCACCACTTAGACAAACCAACGGTGAAAAATGGAATGGAGAAAATCAACCGGTTTTTATTCATTTGTTTCGAAGTCATTCTCAGCAAATCCATATAGGTCATAATCTCATTTCCGCCTATTTCAATGTTTTTATTGTATGTTTTTGGATTTCCAATGCATTGCTTTAATAGAGATAAAACATCGAATACGTCAATGGGTTGGTTTTTAGATTTTGTCCATTGTGGACAAGCCATAACAGGTAGATTTTTCACTAAGTTTGTGACAATCCTGAAAGAGGAGCCTCCAGGACCGATAATGATGCCTGCCCGAATTGAGGTCAAGGGGGTAACTCTAGCTCCTAACGTCTTTTCAACTTCATATCGAGATAATAGGTGATTAGAAATTTCATGTTTGTCCTTAGGAAGTATTCCTCCGATATAAATAATTTGTTTGAGCTTATTTTTTTGAGCGGCACGAGAAAAATTATCTGCCAAAAGAAGGTCAGTATCCTCAAACTTTCCTTGATTTAGTCTGGTAGATGGTTGCATGGAATGAACCAAATAAATTGCGATATCAGCCCCCTCCAGCGCTCGTTCAGTACTGGACATGGAGTATAAATCTACCTCTTTCCAAACAATGTTTTGGTTGGGATTATTTTTAACCTTTTTTCGGCTAAGCGCGATGATTTGAAAATCATTTTGAAAAGCTTCGATAATCCACCTTCCAATAAAACCTGTGGCACCTGCTAAAACAACTTTTGGTTTCAAATTGATTAAAATTTCAGATTATACGCTATCCGTTTAAGTAGATTAAGGCAAGATAATTTGGAATAGGAATTGACTAAAGTTTAAAATTACTTAAATTTGCATGAAATTAGATTAAAAAAGGTTTTAATAACCTTTAAATATAAAGATGTTGTGTGTTGTTAATATTGGAAAACCAATTATTTAGCAACTGATGAGAAGCTTTCCAGTTTACCGGAGAGCTTTTTTGTTTTTAGGGTATATTGTTTTGATTTTATCTTGACAATAATAATTAAACCCTTATCATTAAACCTAGCAGTAGCGCAGATTTACTTAATTTAAACTCAGAAAAAAATGAAAAATATTTTCTGATAGACAACGAAAGTTGTCCCGCTACAATACAGGATTTAGGTTGAAATCATTGTCAAATCGAATTTCTATTAATTATGCTATAAATTCTTGAAATCTTAAATTCTTAAATAAAATTTTAAAAAAAATTAACGTAAACGTAGGGTATTGTTTTTTGAGATCGGGTAATGGGTGTAATCTTAAAATTTGAAACTATGAAAATTAAAAAATCAACTATCGCTTTAATATGTGCTGGGCTTTTTATCGCCTGTTCAGAGGATAACACAAGTGGTCTCCCAGAAAATTTAAGTACAACTACTGTTTTAGAAACAATCAATGCGATTTCATTCGATGAGGATATGGAGGAATTGGTAACGGAAGCGCTTGAACTTCGTTCAACTTCTAATTCAGGCAAAAGTTCAGAATCTGCAGATAAAGGACCTAAAAAGTTTGATGAGGATAAATATGGCGAATGTGCAACTGTCGAAATCGATGAAGAAAACAATATTAAAACGGTTACCTTTTCAGGGTCCTGTGAAGGTAAACGCGGTCAAGTTAGAAGTGGTTCCATGATAATCAGCTATTCTGATGCTCGAAATGAAGCTGGAAGCTTTCGACAAGTGGAATATTCAGATTTCTACATGAATGATGTTAAGATAGAGGGAACCCGAAGAACTGAAATTGTCTCAATCGATGAAAATGGAAATAAAACCATGAAAACCACAATTACTGATGGAAAAATGGTTTATGAAGATGGTACATTTAAAACAAAAAGCTCAGAAATGACTCGTTTCACCTACAAAGAAAATGATGAAAAAGTCTATAGTACCCTTACCGGTTCCTCATCAGGAGTAAGCACTGAGGGAGTTAGCTTTAGTATGGAAATTACGACCCCAATAAAATTTGTTTACGATTGCTTCACCGAAGGAGAAAAGAAACGTGGAAAAGTTCCTGTAGAGGGAATTAAAGTAACTACAGATGGAGAAAGTTCAGTTATCACAGATTTTGGAGATGGCTCTTGTGACTCGTTAGTGGAGGTTACCAAAGATGGTGAGGTAGAGACTGTTGATCTTAAAGATATTAAAAGAGGTGATCGTTTTAAAAACATATTGAAAAAGAAATAAATAAGTTTTTTTTAAATAAGTGTTAATTTTCCTATCCGATT
>CAJWGK010000073.1 GCA_913030895.1 uncultured Flavobacteriaceae bacterium
AAATCAAACGGATTCTGTTGCACCACTGTTAGATGCTGTTGTTGAACATATTCCATCACCCAAAATCACAGAAGGAAACACCCAAATGCTTATAACGTCTTTAGACTTTTCTTCTTTTACTGGGCGCATTGCCATCGGAAGATTGCACCGTGGTGCACTTAAGGCCACTGATACGGTTTCGCTTGTTAATCGCAACGGGGCTGTAGTGAAGTCAAAAATTAAAGAATTATTAGTTTTTGATGGGTTAGGCAGAAAAAAAGTAGATGAAGTAGCCGCAGGAGACTTGTGTGCTGTTGTAGGATTGGAAGATTTTGAAATTGGCGATACCATTGCTGATGTTGATGCTCCTGAAGCCTTACCTAAAATCGCTATTGACGAGCCTACGATGAGCATGCTGTTTACCATCAACGATTCCCCATTTTTTGGAAAAGAGGGTAAGTTTGTTACCTCGCGCCATCTTAAAGATCGTTTGGAGCGCGAACTCGAACGGAACTTGGCCATGCGCCTAGAAGGAACAAATGCAGCTGATAAATTCATTGTCTATGGCCGTGGTGTTTTACACTTATCAGTTTTAATTGAAACCATGCGACGTGAGGGTTATGAACTGCAAATTGGACAACCACAGGTAATCATTAAAGAAATTGATGGTAAGAAATGCGAACCTATCGAAGAATTAATAATCGATTTACCCGAAGAAGTTTCAGGGAAAGCAGTTGAAATGGTTACCATGCGCAAAGGGGAGATGACGGCTATGGAGCCTAAAGGCGGCCGTATGGTGTGCTCTTTTGAGATTCCATCAAGAGGAATTATCGGACTTCGAAACCAACTACTGACGGCTACGGCTGGTGAGGCCATAATGAACCACCGCTTTATTGCCTTTGAGCCGTTTAAGGGAGAAATTCCAGGACGCATAAATGGATCTTTGATTTCTATGGAAAAAGGAACGGCAATCCCGTATTCTTTAGACAAGCTTCAAGATAGGGGTAAGTTTTTTGTGCCACCAGGCGATGAAATCTATACCGGTCAGGTGATTGGCGAAAACTCCCGCGCGGATGACTTGGTGGTCAATGTAACCAAAACCAAAAAACTCTCCAATGTACGTGCCTCTGGCTCGGACGATAAGGTAAAATTGGCGCCTCCCATTACGTTTAGCTTGGAAGAAGCACTGGAATATATCCAAAAAGACGAGTATGTAGAAGTAACGCCCAACTCACTCCGCTTGCGTAAAATATACCTTGATGAAAACGAGCGTAAGAGAAATGCTAAACAATATTTATAGGCACATATAGTTTTCTTATTTTAGAAAATTAAAACAAAGCAGCATTTGTATCGTGTTCTCTCTTTTTCAGCAGTTGCATTAGCGTTTAAGTTTATTGTTGGTTTTTTACTTACGAAGCTTTTTGCTCTTTTTCTTGGTCCCTCTGGTTTAGCGATATTGGGCAACTTAAAAAACTTTACCCAGTTATTACATTCCTACGGCACATTGGGCATGCAGAGTGGTATTATTCGATTTGCATCAGAGTGGAAATCACAGCCTAAAAAAATTGCAGACTTAGTTGGAACCCTAAATATTATATTTACGATTTCCGCTCTTTTAGGGGGAGGTTTCATTTTTCTCTTTTCAAGCGCGCTTTCCCTTGCTATATTTCAAAACACCGCTTTTGATTATATCTTTAAAATTATTGCTGTAGTTCTTCCGTTACACGGGTTCCACTTGATGTATTATTCAATCCTTCAGGGTCTTGGTAATTATAAACGGGTGGTGTGGCAGGCAGTTTCAATGGATTTTATTAAGGTTGCCTTTACGTCAATACTGGTTTTAAAGTACGACTTGGTTGGTGCATTGATTGCAATGGTGGTTGTGCCTGTGTTCTATTTTTTATTAAGTGTATGGAATACTGCTATAACATTGCAGATATTTAGATATAATTGGTCAAAAGGTGTAGCTAAAAACTTAGCCTTGTATGCCATGATGAGTTTGTTTTCAAGTATTGCAATCCCTATTGTATATATCGTTATTAGAAATAAAATAACAGCTGATTTGGGAGTTGATAATGCAGGTTATTGGGAAGCTGCAAATCAATTTTCATTTTTTTACTTCATGGTACTAAACTCCATTATCATGATGTATGTATTACCAAAAATATCCGAAAATAATGAAGTGTCTTTTTTTCGTAAACAAGCCTCGGAATACTTTCTAAAGTTAATCCCTGTTTTTGTAGTTGGTCTAGTACTACTATTCCTTTTTAGAGATTTTGCCATCTGGATTTTGTTTGATGACAGTTTCCGTCCAGTTAGTGAGTTAATGTTGTGGCAACTATTAGGAGATGTCTTTAGAGCTGCTTCCTTGGTTATGGTAGCTTATATTCATGCCCATCGCTTAATAGCGCACTACATAACGATTGACCTAGTTTTATCGGTTTCGTTAATTTTATTTTCATTCTTTTTTATTGAACAGTTTGGATTGATTGGAGCAGTAAAAGCCCATTTTATTTCATATCTAATTTATTTTGTCGCAATCGTTTTTCTATTGCGTAAAACGTTATTTTGGACAACAAATGAGTAAGAATCTGGATTATTTTTTGAATGCCTTGGATATAGCTAAACGTTTTGTTTTTCTATTCACCGCATTTTTAATAACATATTTTTTAGAACTTTTAAGCTTTGGTTACGACCCTACTCGCCTAATCAATTTGGTTGAAAACATTGCTTTTTCTAGTCTAATATATTCTTTAACCTTATTGTTTTTTAATAAGCAAAAACTGTTTAAATATGTTTTTTATGCTTTAATGGTTTTTACAGTTTTCGAAGGGGTGTATTTTTTGATATTCAAAGCAGAGTTCACTCCATCCGCAATTTTTATTGTACTAGACACCAATACTAGTGAAGTAGGAGAATTCATCAAATTTAATGTTGATGCCACTCAAATACTGTATTCAGCGGGAGTACTTGCCTCATTTATACTCTCCTGGCGCTATCTTAAACCATCAAAAAATAATGTTGGCAACCTTGGCCGTGTATACTTGGTTCTTGTAATTTTTCTCGGGATATTTTTAATTACCCGACCAAAAATTTATAATTACAATGCACCATATGCGGTTGTTCACAGTTTTTTTAAATACAACTCTGAGCGAAATCTTCTTGAAGATTTAAATGCAACACCTAATCCATTTTCAAATCTATGCATATATCCTACCGGTAAGAACACGCATATCGTTATCATAGGGGAGTCAACCAGCAGATTGCATTTCGGTCTTTATGGATATCCCCGTAACACAACTCCAAAGCTAGGTGAGTTAAAAGGCGAACTAAATATATTTAATGAAGTTGTGAGTGGGGATACTTATACCATAGGGTCCTTAGTTAATGCTTTTGTTATAAAAGATAACGATACGGCCATAGGAAATGTAATTCAACTGATGAAACAGGCGGGCTATAAAACGTACTGGTTGTCAAACCAGCCGCCTATTGGTGTCTTTGAGACCTTAGTGACTAAAATTGCAATGTCGTCTGATGTCAGCCATTTTATCAATTCAGAGAACTACTATTTGCCAACCCCCTATGACGAAGAATTGCTTCCTATGGTTATGGAAGCATTAGACGATAATGAGGAAAAAAAAATAATTTTCATTCATCTAATGGGAGCTCATGCAGATTATGCATACAGATACCCAAAATCGTTTTCCAAATTTCCAACAGATTTAAAAGATAAAAGGCAAAATACAATCAATCATTACGATAATGCGTTATTGTATACCGATCATGTTGTAAGCTTGATTATTGACGTTGTTAATAGCAGTAATGTGCCATCAAGTTTGTTGTATTTTTCTGATCATGGTGAAGAAGTGTATGATTCGATAGATTTTGCTGGTCATCCAGCAAATGGGACGTTCACTTTCAATATGATAGAGATTCCTTTTTTATTTTGGACAAGCGAAAATATTAAGCTATCGAATGAATATCTAAATCGTAAATTTTCACTCAACGACCTCTCTCACACTTTGGCCGACCTTTATGGTATTCGATCATTACAAACAGACACCACAAGAAGTGTTTTTCATGAGTCATTTATTGAAAGACCTAGGGTGGTTTGGGATACTATTCAGGTTAAATAACTAATGAAATGAAGATTACTTATATTACTAATGATATTTCTGGACAAGGGGGTTTAGCACATATTTTGTCCATAAAAACCTCTTTATTAATTCACAAATATGGTCATGAAGTTACTCTAATAGTTTCATCTGCACTGAACGAAACCTTTTATTCTTTTGATCCCTCGGTCAAGATAAAGCAGCTTCCAATACCAAAAAACTTTAGTGTTTATAAGTTAACTTATTTTAAACGGTTAAAAAAAGAAATTCGTCAGTCAACCCCTAACTGCGTTGTAATTTGTGATAATGGTCTGAAGGGTTATTTGACTTGTTTTCTTAGAATACCTGCCCCTGTCATTTTTGAGTGTCATTCAATTGATTTTGTTCCATTCTTGTTGACTGGTCGCAAGCATCTTAGCCTAAAACGATATTTTTTGAAAAAGTTAGTTGACGTTGCTCTAAAGCAAGCTGATAAAATAGTTATGCTAACCGAATCTCACGCAAATTTTTTGGGTTTCAAGAATGCTTTAATTATCCCAAATCCAACATGGTACATCCCCAAAAAAAAGGCAGTATTACAATCCAATAGAGCAATTGCTGTGGGTCGTTTGGTTAAGTCAAAAGGCTTTAACCGTATGATTCATGCTTGGAAAAAAATTCATTCCGCATATCCTCATTGGAGTTTGGATATCTATGGTGAGGGAAATCAAAAAAAGCATATTAAAAAACTTATAGATAAGTATGACCTCGAAGATTCAATACAGCTAAAGGGGAGTGCCAACAATATGGAGCAAATTTTTCCTCAATATGCTTTTTTAATTCACACATCCTTTTATGAAAGTTTCTCTTTGGTCATTCAGCAGGCTATGTCATTTGGTTTACCTGCAATTGCTTTTGATTGTCCTATTGGTCCTAGAGAATTGATAAGGCATGAACAAGACGGTTTTTTGATAGAAGAATATGACAATGAAAATTTTATAAAAAAAACGAAATTACTTATCGCAGATACGGCGCTTAGAAAAAGTTATGGAGGAAAAGCTTTCAAGGCTATTAAGCGATATGATTTGAGTGAAATTATGGATACTTGGAATGCTCTTTTCTTATCAACCCAGAAAGATTAATTTATACTAAAAAAGTATAGTCTGTAAAAATCAAAAAAGAACAACGGAGCTTTATTTTTGGCGAGTAGTCTTTCTACTGGCTTGATTATCAATCTGCCTATCTTTTTAAATAATCCTAACAAATGCCATCTTTCAATCGTCTTATAAGTATAGACTAGGTTGTTGTCATGTTCTGTCATTAAATTGTTTTTATACATCCAGAACATTGTTTTTACACCTTCCTTAGATTTTTCTAAGAATTCTACATTTCTTTCAATGCCCATGTGGTAGGTTTCGTTATCGATATGAACAGGCTTTATTTTAAGTTTTTTTAAAGAAATCGAGAAAGAATAATCCAATCCATATCTGTTTTGATCAATATGATTTGTCTCTAAAAAGAGTTTCTTTTCAATTAAAACATTTCCAGAATAAATATGTTTGTATGGGCTTTTAGATCTGATTTTCGCCTTTTTTTCTTCTCTCTTTTTCCCATAATTGCTTCGAAGAAAATGTGCTTTGTTTTCGCTTTGTTTGTAAGCGTATCCTCCAAATATCACTTTATCTTTAGAAAAGATAAAATCTTGATATTTTTTGAGGAATGATTTTCTCTTGGGAATCATGTCAGCATCTATAAAGAGTAAATACGTGTATTTACTTTTTTTAGCAAGCTTGACACGAGTAGCAACACGTCCTAAGTTTTGGTCATTTCTAAAATATGTAAAATTATTTTCTGTACACTTCTTTTCAATCAAATTTTGATACAAGTTAGAACAGTCATCTAGGACTATGACCTCATAATCTTTATCGAGAAAATCTTTTTGATTGTGCAGTTCGTCTAAAAGAGGGCTGCAATCAGTATTATATGTTGGAATACAAATCGAAATCAAAGGGCCTAGCTTTTTACAACTACCTCAGAAACCAAACCATCCTCACATTTGAATGTTTTACCAGGGTATTTTTGAATGATTCCAAAATCATGCGTAGCCATGAGTATTGTAGTGCCTTGTGCATTAATATTTCGTAGTACCTCCATGATTTCCCATCTCGTAATGGGGTCAAGGTTGCCTGTAGGTTCGTCGGCAAGCAATACTTTTGGATGGTTGAGCAAAGCGCGACCAATGGAAAGCCGTTGCTGTTCACCACCTGACAAGGTTTGGGGAAATTTTTTCTCTTTTCCTTCTAGATTCACCAGTGTCAACACTTCCGCAATGCGGGCATCGCGTGCTGACTTGTTCTTCCAGCCTGTTGCGCGCAATACAAAAGCCAAGTTTTGATATACATTACGGTCGGGGAGGAGCTTAAAATCTTGAAATACGATACCCAATAAACGCCTCAGTTTGTGAACATGCCTACTCTTAAGTTTTGCCAGTACCGTGTCACAGATGCTGATTTCACCAGATTTAAGTGGAAGTGCGGCGTATAGTGTTCGTATCAAACTGCTTTTACCACTTCCCGTTCTTCCAATAAAATAAACAAACGCTCCAACATCAATTTTAAGTGACACCTTGTCTAGCACCAAATTTTTGTTTTGCTGTATGGCCGCGTTTTGTATTGAAATAATAGGTGTTCCCATTTAGGGTTAAAAGTAAGCATGTTTTTTAGAAGATGTTAAACAAGAATAGATGTTTA
>CAJWGK010000074.1 GCA_913030895.1 uncultured Flavobacteriaceae bacterium
TTGGTTTTAAAAATTAAAAAATGCTATATTAGTATGGGAAGTTATAATTTTAAATCAATCCTATAGTGAATAAATTATATTTTTATCATAGATTTTGATAAATAACTCCTGAGACTGAGCTTACAATTAACGGCTCGTTATAGGTTAACAAACCAAACAATTTGTACATATGGCAGGTTTATTGTTTAAAAGGGATATAACAAAGCGTTTTGTCGCTTTGACGAAGTATCTTTTAATTAGTGGAACGGTAAAATCAAAAACAGAAATTGGAACTCTTATCGGGCAACCGCTTCAAGTGGTTTCAAAACTTTTGACTGGTCAAAGAATCATTACCCTGGAACAGATGAAAAATTTAATATCCAATACTGCTATTGATAGTCATTGGTTTCTTACTGGAAAGGGAGAGATGATAAGGTATAGCAGCGCAATCATTCAGGAATCTCAAACAGAATATTCATCAACTAATAACCCATCGAAAACCGTTGCAGCTATATTACCTTTAGTGTCAGAGCTTGAAGAAAAATTTGAATTGCTAAAAAAAGAAAATGATAAAGTAAAGTCTCAATTAGAACAACTGCAAACTACAGTCAGGAAAAAAAGTACGCATCAGTAGTTTTATTCTTCCATCGAGAAAGACTCCATAAACTTAGTGGTATAATTTCCTGATATATAATCAGGGTGATCCATTAGTTTTCTATGAAAAGGAATCGTCGTTTTAATCCCCTCAATTACAAATTCATCCAACGCGCGCTTCATTTTATTAATTGCTTCTTCTCGACTTTGCGCGGTGGTAATCAATTTTGCAATCATAGAGTCATAGTGAGGCGGTATAATATATCCACTATAGACGTGGGTATCAAGTCTAACACCATGGCCTCCAGGAAAATGCAAAGTATTGATTTTCCCTGGACTAGGTCTAAAGTCATTATATGGGTCTTCGGCATTTATTCTACATTCGATGGAGTGCATTTTGGGAAGGTAGTTTTTTCCTGAAATGGCTACTCCAGCAGCAACTAAAATCTGCTCTCGAATAAGATCAAAGTCAATGACCTGTTCAGTAATGGGATGTTCCACCTGAATTCGGGTATTCATCTCCATAAAATAAAAGTTGCGGTGCTTATCGACAAGAAATTCCACAGTCCCCGCGCCCTCGTATTGGATAAACTCTGCTGCTTTGACAGCTGCATCTCCCATTTTTTCCCTCAACTCTTCCGTCATGAATGGCGATGGGGTTTCCTCAGTTAGCTTTTGGTGTCTTCGTTGAACAGAGCAATCTCTTTCGGAAAGGTGACAAGCTTTACCATTTGAATCCCCCACTACCTGAATTTCGATATGTCTAGGTTCTTCAATCAATTTTTCCATATACATACCGTCATTACCAAAAGAAGCCGCCGCTTCTTGGCGAGCACTTTCCCAGGCCTTTTCCAAATCATCTTTAGTCCAAACAGCACGCATCCCTTTACCTCCGCCACCGGCAGTTGCCTTTAACATCACAGGATATCCAATTTGTTTGGCGGTTTTTTTTGCTTCATCAAAGGATGCTAGTATTCCCTGAGAGCCAGGAATTGTTGGAACACCCGCGGCTTTCATTGTTGCTTTTGCACTGGCTTTATCTCCCATTTTCTCAATCATTTCAGCCGGAGCCCCAATGAATTTGATCCCGTGTTCTTTACAAATTTTGGAGAATTTTGCGTTTTCTGATAAAAACCCATAACCAGGGTGAATGGCATCCGCATTGCATATTTCAGCAGCGGCCATGATATTGGCCATTTTTAAATAGGACTCTGAGCTTGGTGCTGGTCCAATACAGACTGCTTCATCTGCAAAACGAACGTGGAGACTTTCTCGATCGGCAGTTGAGTAAACCGCAACCGTTTTGATTCCCATTTCCTTGCAGGTTCTAATTAATCGCATAGCGATTTCACCTCTATTGGCAATTAAAATTTTTTTGAACATTTTAGTGAGAATTATGCAGGTTCAACTAAAAATAAAGGTTGGTCGAATTCAACTGGTGAGGAGTCGTCCACTAATATTTTCACAATTTTTCCACTTACCTCAGATTCAATTTCATTAAATAACTTCATTGCCTCTACAACACAAAGTACATCTCCCTCATTAATCGTATCTCCAACCTCGACAAAGACCTTTTTATCTGGGGAAGGTTTGCGATAGAAAGTTCCTATCATAGGGGATTTAATCGTGATTAAATTATCGGTACTTTCTTCGGAAACCTCGTTTTTAGCTTTCGCTGGAGCAGGATCCTCGGCAACAGGTGGAACAACTACTTGCTGTGGTTGTGTAGGAGTAGAAACCACCATACTTGGTATGGTTTGCACTGTCGAATGGGTCTCTTGGATCGTAGGCGTATCGGCATTGGTTTTAATAGTAATTTTAAAATCATCTGTCTCGAGTTTTACCTCTTGTGCTCCCGATTTAGCTACAAATTTGATTAAGTTTTGAATCTCTTTAATTTCCATTTTAAACTGATTTATCTTTTAGTATGCCCAAGTCATGTATGCTGCACCCCAGGTGAATCCACCTCCAAAGGCAGCAAAAATTAACTTATCTCCCGGGCTGAGTTTTTCTTCATAGTCGTTGAGTAACAGAGGCAAAGTCGCCGCTGTGGTATTTCCATATTTTTCAATATTGTTCATTACCTTTTCTTTAGGTAGGTTGATGCGTTTTGCTGTAGCATCAATTATTCTTTTATTCGCTTGGTGGGGTACTAAGTATTTTAAGTTTTTGGTGTCAATGCTATTGCGCTGTATAATTTGCTCGGTTGCATTGCTCATTTCCGATACAGCATATTTAAAAACTGTCTTCCCGTCTTGATAAAGGTTGTGCATTTTATTCCTAACGGTGTCTGCTGAAGTAGGATGAAGTGAGCCTCCCGCTCGAATGTTTAGAAACTTTCTTCCAGAGCCGTCTGATCTGAGATATTCATCTTCCCAGCCAAAACCTGAATCACTCGCTTCAAAAAGCGCGGCTCCAGCACCATCGCCAAAAATAATACAGGTTGCTCTATCATCATAATCTACAATGGAGGACATCTTGTCGGCGCCAATCAAAAGTATTTTTTTGTAGCGTCCACTTGCAATCATGCTTGAAGCAGTTGACATTCCATATAAGAATCCTGAACAGGCTGCCTGCAAGTCATAGGCAAAAGCATTTACTGCACCTATCTGTGTGGCAACTTGAGCAGCAGTTGCTGCAACGTTCATATCAGGGGTAATGGTGGCAACAATGACCATATCAATTTGACTTGGAGAAACGTTCTTTTTTTGTAGTAAGTCTTCAGCAGCTTTAATGGCCATGAAAGAGGTTCCTTTTGTAGGGTCTTTTAAAATCCTTCTTTCCCTAATTCCGGTTCGAGAAACAATCCACTCATCATTGGTATCGACCATTTCTTCAAGGTCTGCATTGGTGAGCTTGTCATTTGGGACATACGCACCCAAACCTGTTATTGCAGCCTTTATTGGGCCAGCATTGATATAATTCATCAGTAGATTACTTCCTTTTGAATTGTCAATATTAAATGTGAAGATAGTAGTTTTTTACAGCAAACAAAACCTTTGCCTACAAAAAAAGCTCTTCCTTTTAGTGAAGAGCTAATTGTGGTTCTAATCGACGCTAAATTAAACTTCAGACGCCTCACTGTTTTCGATCAAAACTTTACCTCTGTAGTAAAGTTTTCCCTCGTGCCAGTGCGCTCTGTGATATAGGTGAGCTTCTCCAGTAGTGGAACAAGTCGCTATTTGAGGCGTAGTTGCCTTATAGTGGGTTCTTCTTTTATCCCTTCTGGTTTTCGATATTTTTCTTTTAGGATGTGCCATTTTTCTCCCGTTTTATTTTATTCTAATTATAATAGATCTTTTAATTTATCCCACCTTGGATCGGTATCATCTGAGGGTGGTTTTTCTTGTGGTTCTAAATCTTTTAATTTTTCTAAAATCTCTGATTTTAAAGTGCCGTTTTCAATCCCTGGATGAACTTTTTTCTGGGGAACTGAAAGCACTATCATTTCATATATGTACTGAGCAACATCAATTTGATGAGAACCATGTGGTAATATTAAAAGCTCATCATCGTCTTGGTTATCTATCTCTCCAAATTTGACCACCAAGTGAAAGTCGGAGTCTATTAAAAGATCAAAAGGCTCTGTGGTAACATCACATGGAACATTAACCGTTCCAGTAGCCTTAAAATTTAACTCAAGCATCGTTGTCTTTTTTTCAAAAATTAAATCAACTTTTACATCTGCTTTTTTAAAATCAAAAAATTCAAACCCTTCAAAGAACTGATTACTAATGTTAAAGTTGAAACGATGAATGCCCTCTTTTAACCCTATAAAAGGAATCAAGAATGCTGAAATTTGCTCCATCCTTTCCGCTTTAAAGCCTGCAAATTTAAAATAAAAAATGAGAAATACGATGCCTTTAGGCTGTTTTTTCAGCCTTATTCGCCTGGTTAAAATTTGATTTTTCTTTTCTATTCAAATAGATTTTCCTAGCCGTGAACATCGCTGTTCTAAAAGAACTCACATTTGCAATGCCTTTTCCTGCAATTTCAAATGCAGTTCCGTGGTCTGGAGAAGTTCTCACTTTACTTAAACCAGCGGTAAAGTTGGTCCCTTCACCAAAGGTTAAGGTTTTGAATGGAATCAACCCTTGGTCGTGATAGATTGCTAAAACCGCATCGAAATTCAAATGGGTTTGATTGCCGAAAAAACTGTCTGCAGCATAGGGTCCAAAAACCAAATGCCCTTTTTGACAAAACTCCTCAATAACAGGTCGTACTAGCTGGTCATCTTCCTTTCCAATAACTCCTTTGTCTCCTGTATGAGGGTTTAAACCCAAGACTGCGATTCGAGGACGGTTAAGATCAAAATCATGCTTTAAGGATTGCTCTAACTGGCTGACCTTTTGCTTAATTAAATCAGCCGTGATTTCATCACTAATATCTTTTATCGGTATATGATCAGTGACTAGGGCGACTTTGAGTTCATCTGAGACCATAAACATGAGGCTTTCCCCGTTCAACTCTCTAGCAAAATAAGAGGTATGACCTGGGAAGTTAAAATCCTCGGACTGGATGGTCTCTTTGTTAATAGGGGCGGTAACCAAGGCATCAATCTTTCCTTGTTTCAGTGCAGTCGTTGCTGCTTTAATCGCCTCAAAAGCTAATGATCCCGCTACTTTTGATGCCTGACCAAAAACTAACTCGTCAGCAGGCATAGGGATATTGTAAACATTCAGCTTTGCTCTATGGTCTTTTTTTTTGTCTTTAACTAAAAACAGATTAGTAGTTAAATCGAAATGATTTTTTTGTTTTTCAAGCAATTTGATTGGAGCAAAAATTATGGGGGTAAAGAAATCAAACATCCTTTTATCCTCAAATATTTTTAAAATAATTTCAATGCCAATCCCATTAGGATCGCCCATCGAAATTCCCAACTTTATTTTTCCGGACATTAATGTTGCTTTTTATTCCTAATTTTACACCGTAAATGTAATTAAAATCTAGCTGATGTTTACTGGAATAATTGAAGGGTTCGGAGAAGTGATACAATTAGAAAACGATAGAGAAAATCTTCACATTACCTTAGAAAGTTCTCTGTCCAGAGAATTGAAAATTGACCAAAGCTTAGCCCACAATGGTGTGTGTTTGACCGTGGTTGATATCAGCGAAAATAAATATACGGTTACAGCGATCCATGAAACACTTCAAAAATCTAGTCTAGGAAAATTAAAGTTAGGAGATCTGATCAATTTAGAGAGGGCAATGAAAATGAATGGAAGATTAGATGGTCACATTGTTCAGGGTCATGTTGATCAAGTCGGCACTTGTGTGGGGGTCGAGTCCAAAGATGGTAGTTGGATGTTTGACTTCGAATACGATTCTGACCAAGGTAATATCACCATAGAAAAAGGATCAATTACCATCAATGGGGTAAGTCTGACAGTTGTCAATTCAGGAATTAATACTTTTTCAGTTGCCATTATCCCTTATACTTATGAGCATACGAATTTCCACCTTCTAAAAGTTAACGATGCCGTAAATTTAGAATTTGACATGGTGGGGAAATACATTAAAAAACTTCAATCCGTATTTTTTAATTCTTAATTCTTTTATTGAAAATTTATGAAATAATTTATTCGATATAAATTTCTCTGTTTATCTTTGAGTTGGAAATGTTAATGCTGTGACAACAGCCATGTCGAATTTAATATAGAAAGGAGGTGTCATATGTCTTACGAAAGTAATTTAAGGAAGT
>CAJWGK010000075.1 GCA_913030895.1 uncultured Flavobacteriaceae bacterium
TATTTATATCGTTAAAATGATATAATGACAATTATTGCATTACAATTTTAAGAATTTCTTGAAAAAAAAAGAAAATTGCACTCCCTAAAGAAACCCTACGTAGTTGAATACAAACCCCACAAACACACTACAAGAATGTTTGGCCTATAATGAACAGAAATAGTTGTACAGATTGGATCTATCAGCTAATCCAAGCTTTTTTCGAAGTCTATACCGCGTCATCTCCAAGCTTTTTGGATTGATATTTAGAAGAGAAGCCATTTGTTTGCTTGGGATGTTTAATTTAATAAAAGCACAAATACGAATATCGTTGGGTGTAAGATCGGGGTGTAAGTCGTCGAGTTTACTAAAAAAGTCGGGGTTTGATTTTTTAAAATGAAACTCAAATTTGACCCAATCGTAAGTTTCTTTCAGCTCAATATCTATTCTTTTGACAATTGATCTCATCTTAACACTTAACTCTTTTTCCTTTTTTACATCATTTAGTTTAAAAATGTGATTTTTTAAGTTGATGAGTAAATCGTTTTTCTTTATGTTGTTATAGGTGGATAAAGCCAGTTCTTGGTTTCTATTTTTGATTTCCAGTTGAAGCTTGTCTTGCTCGAGAGCCAACATTGTTTTTTCATCCTTTAGCTTTTGCAACTCCAGCCTATTAATCCTCTCTTTTTGCTTTCGCTTTTCTTTTTTGATTAGACGTTCACTTTTCTTCTTATTCCTTCTATCCAGTCTTATTGTTACAATTAAAAAGAGTCCCATAGTTAAAGTTGCGTATATCATAAATGCAACTGTTGACAAGTACCATTTGGGTTGGATTTTAAATTCAAATTCGATATTGTCAGAAAAATTTCCTTGTTTATCATTTGTTCTGATATAAAACTTATAATTATTTGTTTCAAGCCCATTTATTTTTATCACTAAATTATCATTGGCTTCAAACCATTTGCCCTCCTCATTGACTTTGTATTCAACCACATGAGTTGAACTACCCAAGTATTTAGGAAGTTGTGCCTGAACTGAAAGCGAGTTGTTTGCATACGGAAAGGACTTGATATTGCCCTGTACAATACTATGCTGAATTGTATCATTTATCCCTATAAATTTGACTGTCTTGATCAATGGTTTTTGAACATCACTATCCCTCCCTTGTTGGGCAATCGCTTCTTCATTAAACACAAACACTTGGTCTTCTGAATTAAACAAGACATACTTTTCATTGAGACGCTTAAATTTTGAAAAATCACCAAGAGTTTTGATTTTTTTATTTTTAAACAATGTTGGTTTACGAAGCTCCAAATCAAACAATCCTATGTGTTTGTTGGTCGAGAACCACAAAGAGTTATCAAGTTGTTTTACAAAACTTAGGTCACTTATACCCTTAAACATTTCGGTCACAGCACTGCTTTTATAAAACGCTTTGTCTGTATCGTCGTATTTATAAAACCCCTGAGGATTATAAAATATCAATGCATCGTTTAGTTTAAAAAAGTAGTTGTAAAACAATTCATCGTCAGAATCGAAATTCTTTAAAAATTCAAAGGACTTTATATTTTCAAGATCGTCGCTTAATCCTAATTTGAAAAAACCTTTAGCAGGGTGACAAACCCACAAATAATTGCTGTCAAATTCCATAAATCGAGAGGAGTCGTAAAATCCATCCAGACGCTTGTAAAATGACCATTTTCCATTGTTTTTCTTTAGTATAAGTATGCCATTATATGTACCACAGTAGATCAAATCTTTTCTACTGTTATGTTGTCTAAAATCCCATACACCATTGACAGGGTGTAGTAATCGCAGTGAATTGTCACGTTCGTAAATGAATATCCCTTTTTCGTGACCAACAAAAACAGTATTATCTATTTTTTCAATGTGCCAGTTAACGCCTTGGCTATTTTTTACCAACGATGCACGACTGTTTTTGGATCTTATATCTGTGCTAAATAAGCCTTGGTTTGTCGCATTTAAAAATAGATTGTTATGAAGTATAAAACCATGACTCTGCCCTTGATTTTTGGATTCTTTTATATAATGAACTACATCGTTTTGTTTTATATTATGAATCTCTTTATCACCAATTGCCCAAAGGTTCTCTTTAGCGTCCTCATAAAGTCCCTTTACATAATTTGATCTTAGATCATCTGTATCAATAATTGTTTTTTTGGGTCTATATTGGTTGTCAAGAATATAAATCCCGTTTTGATTTGTTCCAATGACGATTTCATCGTTTTTGTTCTGTATTGCGGCATTTATAACAATAGATTTTAAATTGACTATGTTTCGAGTTAAAGTTCCTTTTTTTGACCAAACTTGCCCATTTTTAAAAATAAAAACGAAATCATTTTGGGCAATTTCAAAAATGTTAATCAGTTCACTTCTTATTTGCTTGAAATCTTCAAAAAATGCCATGTCATCCCCTTGAATAGTATAAATACTACCTTGGAAATCGCTAAAGAATAAATGTGATGAAGTTTTAAATATATTCTTGTAGTATTCAGGTGCTTTGAGAGTCTTGATGCTTCCATCCTTTGGGTCGAAAAAGAACAACTGATCTTGCGATTTAAACACCATTTGGTTTTCATGTGATACGATATTGTTAAATGTAGGCTGTAAATAATCTTCTTTCGTGGGAGCTACATAGTGTAAACATGTATACTCAAAACGACCATATTCATTCTTTTCCCAAAGCCCAAAGCCACCAATTCCAGCGCTGTAGATTAGCTTATCAGAAGCAATATAAATTGAGCTTAGATTTGTAAGCTTTCCCTTTCTGTACAAAAAGTGATTGATCCCATCGGTTTCCAACAAACCTGCAGAGGTTGCCATATAATAAAGACCATTTTCGGCTTGTTTCAGTTGCTCAACATTTCGGACACCCAAATCAGAGATATTAAAACTCGTAATAAATGGTGCCGTCACTTTATCTAATTGACAGAAACCTATTGAACAATGAATGAAAAATACAGTAAATGTTATAAGAAACCTCATGTACTCTGCTGATAATTAAACAAATGTAAACAAAAGCAATAGATCACTCAATTTACTCAAAAAGATGAGCAAGGCGTTTATAGTTTTGTAGTTCTTAATGATAATCTAAGCACTGTATTCTGTGAATTTTTCAGTTCGACAAACTGATAATTTGGAACAAAATCACTATGTCAAAGTATTGGTTTTTTTCAATAAATTATTGCAAAAATAGTTCGATTTCACTCCCCTAGCCTCCACGATCAAGCGTAACTTCGTTTTGATATTAAATTTGAGTTAAGCTAAATAATTTCTTTTCAAAAAACCCAAATAATTTTTATTTTGTGGAGACTAAAAAACAATAAAATGAGAAAATTATTTTTACTACTATTTACAGTATCATTAAGCGCTCAGCTACCCAACTTTGTTGAGGTGAATGAGTTTACCTCAGACGACTCAACCAAATGGGTTGAAATGCTAAATGACTGGTCAGATATCGAATCAGAAGTGACAGGTTATCAGAGCTTTGTATTGGAAGTGATGAGTTTGAACAAGGTCTATTTTTGTAGAGGATATGAAGATATGAATCAGCTTGCGGATAACAATGCCACTAGATGGGGTGATGATGGATGGAATCAAAAAGTATGGGATCAGTGGAAGAAAAAATATCCTGAAGAAAACCCATTTGAGTCTGTAAATCCAAATTTTGTTATGAATCACGTTTTTGCGTTTAACCCAGACTTGAGTTATATCCCAGAATCCATCGACTTGGCATCTGATCTTCCAAAAATGAGGTTTAGAAGAAATGTATTTCTAGATATCAAAAGTGATTTTGAATGGGGAGATGCTTATAATCAATTGAAAGCTGTTCAGGAGAACGACAAAAAGCTAGAAAACATCTATCTGTCTTTGATATACCAACCGATGTTTGGTGGTTTTGACAATGCTGATTTTTTACTGATTGTTATAGATGAATCTAGACAAAAATATTTTGAAAATTTAGCAATAAGAGATGGTAAAAGAGAAAACGATAGTGACTTTAAAGAAATCATGTCAAACAATGTTTTGAATTGGATCAATGAAGAACAGATGATGATTCACTATTAAAAGTTTCTTTTGAAATAGATCGTAAACCCATTGTTTCACTATCAAGTAAAAACACCCCCTCAACAAGGGGGTGTTTATTGTATAATCTATATTGTAGTAAATTAGTACCACTAAAAAACAATAGGATGAAGAAACTTCTGTCTTTAATTATACTATCGATTTTCATTATTTCTTGTTCAGAAAAAGACCCTGTCGTTGATGAAAGCCCAAGTGAAACCGTTGACCCGTCAAATTTTGGCACTATATCATCAATGCCAAGTCAATTTTTTGATAAAGTAAACCCAGATGTTGGTCAATGGAACTTGAGCGCAAATAACAACTCAAATTCAGATGCAGATAGTAGCAATCAGTCAATTGCAGGTTCTATTTACCAAGCTCAATCTTTTTCATCACAGACTGGTTCTGAAAAGGCAGAATATATTGAAGAACAATTGTCATCAATCACTCAACAAGTAAATGATTTAATCGATGAAGAATTATCAGTCTTAAACGAAATACAAACATACCTAGATGGATATATTAGTGAGTTTACATCTGGTAGCTTTAACAATGACCTCACAAATTATATTAAAGTAAAAGATACATTATTTGTTACTGCTGAAGAGTTACACAATAATGCAATATCAAAACGTAATGAAGCTGTAGAAATTTCTTCTGAAGCTGTTGGGGAAGATGCTTATAAAGTTGCAAACAACTACATTCCCCAAATTTCCAAAAAAATTAAATGATGCCGTTTCAGTTTCAATGGGAACTTTAGGTAGTTTCTTTAATATTACCAATATTCTTTACACTGAATTTAATGTAGAATTTAGCGAAGAAGTCATTTCAGAAGTAGAGGAGTTTTTGTCTGTTAATGATAAAATTATTCCAATCAACGAAGCATTATATAATATCTTATTTGATGAAGTTTATGAAAACTTATATGGTTCAGAGTGGATTAATGAATATGGGTATATTTTGGCAGAATTTACGGATGAAACTTATGAAACTTATTTAAGCTTGTTTCCAAGTAAACTTGATGAAATTAATTCTAAACTTGAGCTTTTTAATGGCTATTATCAAGAAGCATTAGGAATAGAGTTTCAATTTGAAACCATATTATCAGAGCTAGTATATGAAAGTTCAAAAAATTACGCTAAAATGGCTTTTTATAACATTACAGCTGAGATTGGTGGAAGATACTCTGAGATGAATGCTTGGAAATTGGCGTTATTGTATAGCTATCTTGATGCTCAAGTCCAGTACATACTTTATGTAGGGGAATTATCAAAAGAATATGATAGTATTTTTGCTAACCAATCAGGATATGATAGGCTTCCTTGTAATTTATATGAAAGAATTATTGCAATAGAACCAATAGAAGTTGAAGCAAACACTATGTACCCTGACTTTGACTATTTGGGAATTTCATATGAAAATTGGCCCGCTTATGATGAGCAATTTGATAAAGAATTGAATTTTGACTATTACTAAAGTTCAATAATTGACGAAATGTTGATTAGGATAAATGAAGGTGGATGTGATTGCTTTACAGATGCAGGGCATCCGATTGAAGAAATCAGAACAGAGTATTCTGTATGTGAATAATTTTTTAAAAAGCTGATATAGTTTTTATTTTCTTTTAACAACAACCCGAGTCAGGATTGCAACTTAAACCATTTGCAGTGACACGCACACGAGGTTTTTCCTGTGGCACACCGCATTGGTCGGGAGCCAAGCAAGCCGTCTGGGTATTGATAAGCTGAAACACAATTCCATCAAAAGCCAGTTCATATCGTTCAATGGTGCTTTGTTGGTATTCCACTTCCACTTCCATATTTGAACAGTCTAACTGTTTTTCTGCCAACTGCAATATGTCTAAAACAGTACGAGGATTTAGGCGATGATCGACATCAGAAGCTACCCAAAGTTGTAGGTTGATTTTATTTTCATGACGCAACGTACCACCACAATCGATGTAGTTGCGCGTTACATTCCCAACTTCCGTAATATGAAAATGTGCGGGTACAAATTCTCCATTTGGGAGTTGAAATTTTAGCTTGTCCAGTTTATCAAGAGTTTGTTTAAGTACAGATAGTTGCATGGCATTTTTTTATAAAGTTATTGAATAGTTTTAGAAACAAAATGCGAATATCTTTTTATTTATAACCTCCCATTTCTAGCTCCTCCGAAACAGCTTTGAGATTCG
>CAJWGK010000076.1 GCA_913030895.1 uncultured Flavobacteriaceae bacterium
GAACGGCAATCCCGTATTCTTTAGACAAGCTTCAAGATAGGGGTAAGTTTTTTGTGCCACCAGGCGATAAAATCTATACCGGTCAGGTGATTGGCGAAAACTCCCGTGCGGACGATTTGGTGGTCAATGTGACCAAAACCAAAAAACTCTCCAATGTACGTGCCTCTGGCTCGGATGATAAGGTAAAATTAGCTCCTCCCATTACGTTTAGCTTGGAAGAAGCACTTGAATACATACAAAAAGATGAGTATGTTGAAGTAACGCCTAACTCACTCCGCTTGCGTAAAATATACCTTGATGAAAACGAGCGTAAACGTCGCGGAAAACAACTTGGGTAATTAATTTACTAAGTTTGCGTTATTGATTAATAGATGGAAGACTTACGTGCTGAGCGATATAATGAGGCAAACAAACCCGCTTGGGATGATTTTGTATCTCGCTTAGAAGCGCATAGCATTCTTTTTTATCGAGATTTTATGGAGTACCACAGCGATCGATTTGTGGATTACTCTCTGATGATCTTTCAAGAAAAGAAACTAATTGCCATTTTTCCCGCTAATATTGACACAAATAATAATATTCATTCCCATCAAGGTTTGAGTTATGGGGGAATACAATTTAATTCTAAAACCTTGTTTGAGACGAGATTAAAAGTATATCGTGAAGTTCTTCTTTTTTTATTTAAAAATACTATTTCAACTGTTCATCTCAAAAGTATTCCGAGGTGTTATTCAGCCGATAGTTCAAATGATCTAATTTTTCAATGGTTGAAGGGAGTATGTTTTCGAACAGACATCTATTCATACATTCCAAAAGCACATTATAAAAACCCAAACCGTAACAGAACGCGGCATGTGAAAAATGCGCTAGCTGCTAACATAAAAATTCGAAAAACAGATGCATATTCCGAGTTTTGGAATAAAATTTTGATTCCAAATCTCAAACAACGATTTGGGGCATATCCAGTTCATACTATTGAAGAAATTGAACGCCTAGCAGCTCAGTTACAAAACCAAATATGCTTCTATGGAGCCTATCAAAAAAATATTCTTCGCGCAGGAGTTGTCCTTTTTATCCATCGTGATGTGGTACATGCACAATACAGTGCTGGAGACAATAATAGGGATGATGGTTCCTTAGACTTGCTCCTTGATTTTGTTATAAAAAAATACAACCCCGAGAAAGTATTTAGTTTTGGGACATCTTCTGAAGAGTTTGGGAGTCGTTTAAATAAAGGATTGTTATATTGGAAAGAAAGTTTTAGGTCCTGTAACGACACACAGCCCTTTTATTCAATTGAAACCAAAAATTATTATCTTTTAGAAAATCGATTGAGATGATTCCCTTTTTTGACATTAAGGCTGAAAACAAAGTCCATATAGATAGTTTTACTAAAGAACTTCAGTTGTTCATGCATAGCGGTCAGTATATTATGGGTGATGCTGTGAGGAATTTTGAGCAGAAATATGCTGCTTTTTGTGGTTCTAATTATTGTGTTGGTACTAGTAATGGGTTAGATGCATTACGACTGATTTTTGAAGGCTATAAATCCCTAGGTCAACTTCAAGATGGCGATGAGGTTTTGGTACCTGCCCATACCTACATTGCTACTGCTTTAGCTGTTATTCAATCAGGGCTGAAACCTGTTTTTGTGGAACCAAGTGATGGTTCTTTTAATATGGATGTAGAACAAGCAGAACAACTTACTACTTCAAGTGTTAAAGCTTGTTTAGTAGTCCACCTTTATGGCCAGCTTGTTGATGTCAATTTGTTCAGAACCTTCGCTAAAAAGCATGGAATTTTACTTATTGAAGACGCCGCACAGGCTCATGGAGCAGTTTCCCAAAACGGACAAAAAGCGGGTGCTATCGGAGATGCAGCAGCATTTAGTTTTTATCCCACCAAAAACATAGGAGCACTGGGCGATGCTGGTGCCGTGACCACTAACAATGAATTGCTAGCTAAAGAAATTAAAACATTGCAAAATTATGGATCTCCAAAAAAATACGTACACGAAAAAGTAGGGTTTAATATGCGATTAGATGCATTGCAAGCCCGATTTTTAAGTCTAAAATTAGTAAACTATACAACGGATTGTGAACGTCGTATTGCTATTGCCTCCCGTTATCTTGATGAGATTAATAATTCAAAAATTTTACTTCCAACTTGTGAGCTAGATGGATCACACGTTTTTCATTTATTCGTTGTTCGTGTTGCCAATCGTAACGATTTCATGGAGTTCTTGACTACAAGAGGAGTGGGTAGTTTAGTTCACTATCCTATTCCACCACATAAACAAAAGGCTCTTTCTGAATATAATCAGTTGAGTTTGCCTCTGACTAAAAAATACCATAATGAAGTGGTCAGTATTCCTTTATATACAAGTCTTTCAGAAAACCAAGTTCAGCATATCATAGATGTTCTAAATGCCTATTGATGAATGTTTTTCATAGACTTAAAAACAATGTCCTTTTTCGTGTAATAGGTTATACGGGAATTGCAGGCGTTTTACGATTGTTATTTGGGCTTATTTCTCAAAAGGTTATAGCTGTTTTTTTGGGCGCATCTGGATTGGCGGTTCTTGCAAATTTTCGAAACCTCATTGAAGTGCTAGGTGCTTTTTCATCAGTTGGATCACAAAATGGAATTATTTCGGAAACGGCAGCTTCAGAAAACTATATTGATATGCGTTCATTGCTAAATACTGCAATAACACTTTTTTTTGGAGCATCTATCATAATCGGGATTTTTGTTTTTTGGCAGCACGAATGGATTTCTATCCAGTTATACATTGACCCCAAATTTGGACTATTAGTCCAATCCATAGCATTTACCGTTCCGTTTTTGGGCCTATCGCTGCTTATTGAGGCTGTTTTGAGTGGTAAAAAGGCGTTTAAAGCCGTTTCTAACGTTCAGTTGCTAACCACTGCCGCTACAGCCATACTTATGATTACACTTCTTTATTTATATGGTTTGATGGGTGCATTAATTGCGTTGTTTTGCCGTCCCATAATTGGCTTTATTTTGTTTTTCTCACAGCTTAAAAAGTCGTCATTTCCGATTTCATTTTTCAATGGATTTCGTTTAGATCTTTCCAGATTTAAACATCTTTCTCCTTACATTTTTATGTCACTTTTGGCTATTGGTTTGGTTCATGTTGCAGAGCTGTATTTGAGAGGGTTGATCTCATCTAAAATTAATTTGAATGCTGCTGGACTTTGGACTGCAATGAATACGATATCGTCGAACTATTTTGTTTTTATCTCTGCCATTTTTTCACTCTATGTTTTACCTCGATTTTCCGAAAATATCTTATCTTTCAATATGTTCAGAGAAACGAAACAAATTTTGAAAATTCTGTTGCCCTTCGTAACCTTAGGATTAGCTGTTGTTTACTTTCTTCGTGTACCAATAACTAAATTACTTTATTCTCTTGAGTTTATTTCGATAACTTCATTATTTAAATGGCAACTTACCGCCGATTGGTTTCGCGTCATTTTTCTTGTGTTTGGTTACTTTCTAGTTGCAAAGAAGTTGATCAAGGAATATGTGGTAGTAGAGTTATTTTCTTTTTCTGTATTGATTTTACTCAGTCATCTTTGGATTGGAGATTTTGGAATAGAGGGAGTAGTTATGGCAAATGCTGTAAGATATATGGGATGTCTAGCATTGGTTGTACTTTTGCTGCGTAAAAAACTAGTTAGATAAGTGGAAATAAAGTGGATTGATATACCGAGCATTAATGATCCTAGAGGGAATTTAGCTGTTTTGGAAAACAGTAAGTTGCCCTTTGAAATCAAAAGAGTGTATTATTTGTATGATGTGCCAAGCGGTAGTAGACGCGGTGGACATGCACACAAAGGTTTACTTCAACTTATTGTCCCTCTTAGCGGAAGTTTTGAACTTGTGTTAAAAGATGGTATTATTGAAAAAACAGTTATGCTGCACAATCCTACACGAGGAGTGTTGATACCAACAATGACATGGCGCGAATTACGTAACTTCTCAGCTGGTGCAGTTTGCTTAGTATTAGCTTCTCAAGAGTTTGATGAGGAAGATTATATTCGTGATTGGGAAGAGTTTAAATTAAAGACGAAAATTTCTTAGAGCTTTTAAAGCTTTATGCGCCAGTTTGTATTGGGATGATAGGTAATATACATAGTATATGAATCTTTTTTGGCTTAAGTTTTTGAAAGCGATTTCTCCTTCTTTAGGATTAAAATGAACGCTTGAATAAACAAGTTTCGTTTCAAAATAGTTTTCGGTGATTTTTAAAATGGCGTCTTTACTGTACCCATACTTCTTTGCAAAAAACATTTTTAAATCTAAAAAATCATGAAAGTTACTAGAGTAGGATGCTTGATGAACTCTGTAGGTCACTAAAGATTCGTGTATAAAATCAAATGAAGAGTTTTCTGTTAAGTCTGCTAGAATTGGGTAATCTTCTATTTTAAAACCTTTTTTGATATAAAAATTAAAGTCTACAAATTTTTTCAATGCACTTCTTCTGAAACAACATCCTAAAGTTGGAGAACCAATGGTTTGAACGTGATCTTTGTAAGTAGATGCATTTAGATTTTTTTTATTGTAAAAACGTTTTGTTTGATTTCTGTATTGAAAAAAGGCATCATATCCGGAGTCGATGAATCCTAGGTTGGGATTTTGGTCAAGTTTATCTACCATTTTTTGTAGCGCATTTAGATTATGAATCCAATCATCACCTGCCAAATCAAATACATATTCTCCAGAACATCGGTCTAAGGTTTCTTTAAAGTTCTTTAGTATGCCAAGGTTTTGCTTGTTTTGCTTGAGCTTAATGAAAGAGTGCTTATCTGAATATGATTTTAGAATTTCAAAAGTGCTGTCTATAGAGGCATCATCACCAACAATAATTTCAATAGGAAAGTTGGTTTTTTGTTTTAGAACTGAATCTAAAGCATCTTTTATATATCTTTCGCTATTGTAAGTTAAGATGTGTACAGATAATTTTATCAAACCAATCAATTTTAATTGCTGATGTCAAAAATAAGCATTGCAATTATAACACCTTCCCTTGGAAATGGTGGAGCTGAGCGAGTTTCATCGTTGGTTTCTGTTTTCCTAACAGATTTAGGTTACGATGTTACCCTGTTTGCCGCTTACCCTAATAAAGATTTTAATTTTAAAGGGAACTACGTGTATTTGGGGCATAGTAAAAATATTTTTATGCCATTTTTTTCGCTTTTCTCATCTTTTAAAATGCTTTATAAATCCATTAAATCGAGAGATTTTGATTTTGTAGTTGATTTCAGATCACGACGTATTTTTTGGATTGAACTAATGTTTCATTTTTTCATCTATTCCAATGTGAAAAACAGTATTCTGACGATTCATCTTCCACTTTTAAACAAATATATTCCCAAGCCTTGGTTTTTGTTTCAACGTTTTTACAAAAGAGCATACGCATTGGTATCTGTTTCTGATGCTATTTCTGCCAAATTAAACAAACTTGGATACGCCAACGAAGTTGTCATTAAAAATGCAGTTGATTTTGAAATTATTGATATTGAAAGAGAAAAGCCAATAGAAATCGATGAGCCCTTTGTGTTGGCGGTTGGAAGACTGGATGATAATATTAAACGATTTAATCATGTGATTAAGGCGTATGCAAAATCAAAATTACTAGCCGAAGGTGTACGCCTCGTTCTTTTGGGGGAGGGCGTTATTAAGCCCCAACTTCAAAAGCTTTCTCGTACACTCAACTGCGAGCACATGGTAAGTTTTCTTGGCTTTAAGCAAAACCCCTTCAACTACTTTGCCAATGCGCAGTTTTTTATTTTGGCTAGTGAATTTGAAGGCTTTCCAATGGTGCTTATTGAGTCTTTGGCCTGTGGCACGCCTGTTATTTCTTACGACTGCCCTACGGGTCCCTCTGAAATCATTCAACATGAAAACAATGGTCTTTTGGTAGAAAATGGAAATATTGCTGCCTTATCAGCTGCCATTTCAAGAATGCATACGGACAAAAAGCTTTATGCGCTTTGCAAGGAAAACGCTAGAAAATCTGTAGCTCATCTTTCGTTTGAAAATATTAAAGATCAGTGGAGGCAGCTAATAGAGTCGGTTATCCCTTAACTACAACCTCTGTCACTTTTTCATCCTCACACTTGAATGTTTTGCCAGGGTATTTTTGAATGATTCCAAAATCATGCGTAGCCATGAGTATTGTAGTGC
>CAJWGK010000077.1 GCA_913030895.1 uncultured Flavobacteriaceae bacterium
GGATAAGTTGCTTATAGGGTTGTTGTATTTCATCTCCTAAAAGCACTGTTAAAACAACAAATGAAACTATATTAAAAATGGTAAAATTCATCCTTGGTTGAAAAAAATTTAGTTAAAATTTTGATTTAAATATGGTTCTTCTGCACCTATTTCATCTCCCCAAACCTCTAATAATTTTTTCATTTCCTCAAATTTTTTTGGATAAATTGTTGCTAAATTATTACGTTCACCAATATCGTTATCCAAATTGTAGAGTTCATAAACGTCATCTTCAAAAAAGTAAATCAACTTCCAAGGACCTTGACGCATGGCTCTTCCAGGGGTCCAACCACTTCCATGATAATGGGGGAAATCCCAAAAAAGTTCTTTATGAGTAACCCTTGTTTCACCTTCCAAAAAGGGTTTTAAACTAATTCCATCAATATGTTGTTCGTAGTTTAACCCAATACCTGTATAATCTAGAATTGTAGGGTAATAATCCATACTATTGGCAGGAGCGTCAATTATTTTAGCTTCAAGGTCGTTTGGAGGTTTGATGATTAGCGGTACTCTGATTCCCCCTTCATAAGCCCATCCTTTACCCGCTCTCAAAGGTAATACGCTTGTAGGTGCATTTCTTCCATAGACTGACTTACCAATTAATGTAGATAAACCACCGTTGTCTGAGGTGAAAATAATCAATGTGTTTTCTAAGATATTCAAAGCTTTAAGTTTGTCGATCAACCTTCCTACATTTTGATCCAACGCATACACCATTGAGGCATATGCTGCGTTGTATTGATTTTGAACCGTATAAGCTTTACGTTCTTCAATTTTAATCGGTAAACTGTCTTTGAGCAGTTTTCTTTTTTGTGTGAATTTATCTAGATATTTTTTATTGGGCTGAATGGGCGAATGAACGGTATAAAAGGCAAGGTAAAGGAAAAATGGGTTTTCTTTATTTTGTTCGATAAAGGCTATCGATTCATTGGTCAGTCGATCGGTTAAGTATTCCCCCTCCGGTCCGTCCTCAAGCTGAGGATTATTATACGGGGTATAATACCCTCCAGGTGGAGAGCCTTTCATATGACCACCTTTATTGACTTCAAACCCTTGATTTTGAGGAAAAAACCCTTCATCACCCAGATGCCATTTTCCAGCGTAAAAAGTTGGATAACCAGCTGTATTTAGTGCTTCAGCCATGGTAAACTCCTCAAGGGGTAGAGCGCGTCTGTTTTCTGGGCAAATAAGCTTTTGATTTTTTCGCAGCTTTTGCCAAGTTTCGCTAGGAGAGTCTTCGGGGGTAATCCAATCCGTTATTCCAATCCTAGAGGGATGTTTTCCGGTCATAATTGAAGCTCGAGTAGGAGAACAAACGGGATTAGAAGAATAGGCATTGGTAAATCTGTAGCTCTGCGATGCCAAAAGATCAATGTTTGGTGTTTCATAAAAAGAGCTGCCATAACAGCCCAAATCTTTCCACCCAAGGTCATCAACGAGAATAAAAACTACATTGGGTTTCATAGGCAACTGCTCAACTTCTTGCGCACAGCCTGTAATAAAGAGAGTTAATAAAAAAAAATATTTTACCATCTTCATTTACTTATAATTTAATTTTCACAGGCCACCCTTGAAATTGTTGATTCCCCTGCTTTGTTAAATCAACGTTTCTAGGCCAACATTCAAAAGTAACTTCATTTGCAACAGTATTAAAACGAATAAATCCAAAACCTGCGCCACTGGATCTTGAATCAGGGTTGGCATAAGCCTGCATGTTAATTTTATTTTTAAATCCATCGAGATAGCGCCCCGTCCATGGCAATTTATCATTGGGGTTTTCTCCTGGCTTTTCGTCTTCGGGCCACCACCAACGACTGTAATAATTATTTATAATTGCCGGAACAACAAAGGCCCAAGGTCCATCATCAAATTTGTCAATTCCATGATGGATTACTGTGGCTAGGTGCTGGTCTCCAGCTATATGGACGGCACCTGCATTTTTAATTAGTCGCAAAGCAGTATTTCTTCCATGCTGCGGCCAACCATTAGAATCTAAGTCTGCGTGTAAGCGACTACTATTTCTACCGTGAAGATGAGCTCCGCCACAAAAACCAGTCGCAGAGAGAACTGCTTTCATTTTTGTTGCTTTATTTTCTCCCCATTTTGCTAAAAACTCATGCTGTAAATCTCCTAGTAAAACCAATTCAGGTAGGTTGATGGAATCGGGATCATAATTCGGATCATTGATATGATCTGCCCTTGGCCCTTGTTGGGAAATTTTACCATTCGGGCCAGATTTAAATTTTCGATCTTCGATAATAGCAAAATCAACCGCGCCAATTTTAAGATTGGTAAAATAGGCAGTAAGCCCCTGTTCAAGGGGAGCTTTGTGGTAGGGGTCAGGCAAGTGAGCAGTTTGTGCTCGCTCAACCATTTTAACATACTCTGGATGGAAAAAATAACCGCCGTCGTTACCGTCTTTGCGCAAAGATTTTTTACCGCTTTCGCCCCAAAGATTTCCCTGCCCAATGTCGTGGTCATCTGGAATCGTGATACATGGGCGATTTCTAAAGAGTTCTCTGAATTGCATTCCAAATTTCAACCAAGCAGCAGTATGTTCCTTGTGGTCATAGGATTGATCTCCAGCGAAGAAAATTAAATCTGGATCTAATGCACTAATGTTTTTGACATACTGATCTCGATCTCCACGATCTTTATTACTATTGCACGAAAGTGCGGCTAAGGTGATTTCATTTTTATTCTTTGGGTCTCTTCGAATCAGACCTTCAAAAGTAGCTATTTCGCCATGCATCAATTTATATTTGACAGCCTTATTCATATCCCAGTTCTCCACCCTAAAAAGAGCTGACCAGCCGATTTCGTTGACCTCTTGGGTTTGAACTACCTTCCATGCTTGATCTTGATAAAGAGCTAATTTTACTGTACGAGATTCCTCTGGATAGAGCGGAAACAATTGAGCAGATATTTTTAGAGTATTGTTGGAAGTAGTATAAATTCCAAAAGCAATAACCTGGTCTCTAGGAACTTTCATGTCAATAATTCGGCTGGTTTTTCTATTCCACCAGTCATTGGTAGCAAGAGTATCTAACTTAGAAAAAGGGGCTTTAACATATTTTGGTTTTTGATCTTGTTGGCAAGAATTGGTAATTAAAATAGTCAGCAATAAGCAGCAACAAGTAATCGAAAAGTATTTAAACATATTTTTTTTGGTTTTTATCAAATATATAAATCTATTTTAAATCACTAAAAAATCATAAGCCTACAAAGTAGCCTATTGTGAAAGTAAAAAATGAAGTGGTACTCAAGTTGCTTTCACTATTTAGTGGATTGGGGAAATTGATTTTGTAGGCCAATTCAAAATCCCAACTTCCGAAATCCAGTTCAACGGGAAGCTCTAACTGTGTGTTGATTAATTCAAAAACGTCTTGGTCGATTTGCTGGGTAAAAATACCAGATGAAATTTGTTCGCTTACCGTTTGCTCACTCATCAAAAAACTGAATTCTGGACCAAAGGTTAAATCCCATAAATCATTACTAAAAAGTGTGAAATCATAACTCCCACTAAGCGATGTATATATTGAAGAAGAGCCCCCAAAAAGGTAACCTCCAGATAATCTTGTTCTCAGGTTTTTTTTATGGTAAACCAATGATAGGGCAAATCTATTGGGATTTAGCTCATCGGCATTAGCTGAAAAAAATATTCGACTGTAGATTCCTGTTAAGTTAATTCGCTTTGATTGATCTAAAAAAACAGAGTAACCTGAGCTTAGGGAAATAAAATCCCATTTCGGGTCAAGCTCACTGAAATAAGCCGAACCCAAACTCAAAAAGAAGTTTTGACCTCGCATATAGCTGATATTGGGCGTAAAACTATATTGATTTATACCGAAATCCCTTCCGGAGAAATAAACCCTGTCGTCAAAAGAGAAGGTGGTATAGAGATAGTCTGAGCGATCATAATCAATTAGCGGTTCATCTGTCTTAAAAAGTTCGTCTAAGACACTATCTAAAATAATATCTTCCTCCTCGATCTGAGAGAAAATTAAAAAAGGAGACAAAAAAAAGCCAATGAAAATTATTTTTTTCATTGACTAAATATAGTGAAAGGGTTGCACTTTCAGTTTCCTAATTTCGATCCAGGCTTGTTTTTTTGTTTTTTGACGCGATCCTTAAAATTCTGCTGTTTTTGCTTCAGCTTATCTCTTCGTTCATTTGATCCAGACTTATAATCCTTTAGCTTTTCTCTTTTGTCCTTGAGATCATCCTTCCGTTGCTTCAAAACCATTTTCTGTTTATCCGTCAAAGATTTAGAAAAGGACTCTTTAATTTTTTTTAAAGCCTCACGATTCCCTTTTAGAACTTCTTTTTGGTTCTCGGAGAGAGATTTCATCAGAGCAGATTGCCTTTCTTTAATGGAAAGCTTGCTGTTTATGAGCATAGATTTTTGCTCCTCAGTGAGAGAATTCCTGAAGGTTTCTCGACTTTTTTTCACCAAATCTCTTTGCTCCTTTATCATTTCTAGCTGATTCGGAGTATAAATTTTTTCAGGAGTGGATGGGATATCTTGAGACAATACCAAAAAGGTATTTAGGAAGGCTATTGCAAAAAGAAAAATCAGGTGTATTTTTTTTCTCATAAGCATTAATTTACTGCGTTCAATAAATAACGTTCTTCAAACCAATCATCAAATTCACTGTCTTCAACAAAAAGGGATTCAATCATGGTCTCATCGGCCAATAGTTCCTCCTCAGTTCCACTCAATTTCATAAAGGCCATTTTTTTCTGCGTTTTTTCAAGAGGGTTTAAGTAAAACGTAACAGCAATTAAAACAGCTATAGAAGCGGCAATACCATAACGCCTAAAGCTAAACAATGAGATAGTAACCGGCTCAGGTTTGTTTTCATCGGCGATCAACGAATCAAATTTTTCAGCCCAAATACTGTCCTTGTCTTTTCCCAAAGGAACGTCGGTCTGAGAAAGAAAATCGTTGATTTCCTGATCTGAAAATTCTGGTTCTTTACTCATTCTTTATTTAAATTTTTCTTCAATCTAATAAGCGCTTGACTAATTCTTTTCTCGATCGCTTTCTGAGACAAATTTAGGCTTTCTGCAATTTCTTTATGGGTCAGCCCTTCCATTTTATTCATCAACAATGCAGATCTTTGTTTATCGGTGAGGGTCTTTAGGGCTTTTTCAAACTTTTTTTTCTTTTCTAAAAACCCGTTTTCATCCCCAACTTCATGAACCAATCTGAAATCCTGAGCATTGACATATTCTCTTTCTATTTTTGACCTTCTGTAGTGACTGATAAATTCATCTGTACCCATTTTAAAAAGTAAACTCTTGACATTCCCTGCGGTAATGTCGAGTTTTTTATTCCAAACTTTCATGAACACGTCTTGCGCAATATCCTGAGACAAATCTTGATCTCCCGATCGGTAATAGAGATATCGTCTAAGGTTGTCAAAGTGCGCGTCATATATCATTTTAAAATCTTTTGCGGTCAATTTGTTTCCTTAAATCCAATTCCTAAGATAAAATTATCAAAGGAATCGGATAGGAAAATTAACACTTATTTAAAAAAAACTTATTTATTTCTTTTTCTTTTTCAATATGTTTT
>CAJWGK010000078.1 GCA_913030895.1 uncultured Flavobacteriaceae bacterium
TTTACTTTTCAATCTCTGGGAGGTGCTGCTTCAACTTTTGAATAATATTTTGAAATTGATCATCGCCTGAAAGGTTATACCACTCGTTAGGATCACTTTGATGGTCATATAACTCATTGGAACCATCTCTATATTGGATATAACGCCACTTTCCTGACCTGACCGCATGATTACCCTTACCGTAGGTTATCCGAACAGGCCGATTCCACTCCATCTCAGGATCTTTTAATAATTCAATAAGACTTTTCCCATCCAAACTTTCTTTATGGGGTAAACCAGCCAGATCAATCATGGTTGGATAGATATCAATAAAGCTGACAGGAGCATCACAAATCTTATTAGTTTTGATTTTTTTCGGATAAGAGACAATAAATGGAACGTGTGTGGTATCCTCCCAAAGCGCCTGTTTCCTCCAATGTTGTTTTTCCCCTAAATGCCAGCCGTGATCCCCCCACAAAACAATAATCGTGTTGTTTGCGTGATCACTTTTTTCTAGGCTTTCTAACAACGAACCAACGTAATCATCAACAAAACTAATCGAAGCCAAGTACGCCTGTACTCCCTTTTTCCACTGATCGTATTGAAGAACCAGTTCATGGTCTTGGACACCCTCGTTCAAATCAATTCCTAATGAGCCTGAATATCGCTCTCTTGCAAATCTTTTTCCAAATTCAGGAAGGTCATCTCGATCATTAATTAGGGTTTTTGGGAGCATAATTTCATCAAGTGGATACCGATCAAAATACTTTTGAGGAACATACCAAGGCAAGTGAGGTCTAAAGAAACCACAGGCCAAGAAAAATGGTTGGTCATGAGGTTTTTCTAACTCAGATTTAGCCCAATTAACAACTCTGACATCTTGCATTTGTTCATCCGCCACCGCTATTGGTCCCCAATTGAAAAATCCTGATCCAGCTCCAGTAGAGACTTGAGGTAAGTTCGCATCTCTCCCGCTCTGGCTCGTATGATTTTTTGAAACAAAATAATTATCCCACGATAGTGAATCTCCAGGGCCATTATTTGTGTGGAAAATTTTACCCCCTCCCATGGTCTTGTAACCATTGGCTTTGAAGTATTGCATCAAGGTAATCTGATCAGGCAGATTTTTCCTAAAATTATTACGATTTCCATAAACGCCAGTGTTTGACGGATAAAGTCCAGTCAACAAACCTACTCTTGAGGGGTTACATTGTGGTGCTACGGTATAAGCTTTGGTAAAGCCAATGCCTTTTTTTATTAGTTTGTCAATATTTGGTGTTTTGGCTTGCGGGTGTCCTCCCAGATAACCAACCCAATCATTTAAATCGTCAATTGCGATGAATAGAACATTTGGCTTTTTCTCCTTTATTTCGTCAGACTGACATCCAAACACGGCACAAAGAACAAAAGCAATCAACAAAAATTTTGAGATAAAATATTTTAACATAATTAATTTATTTTGGATGCTACATAATCAGGATTGCGTTGGGTTGGAATCGGCGCATTGGTATCCACCCACCAATTTTTTAATTCATTCAACAACTGATTAGTTTTCGTTGCATTGATTTTTGAGAGGTCATTTTGCTCTCCTACATCTTCGATAAGATTATACAATTCCACTTCATTGTCTTCAAAATAGTAATGAAGTTTCCAATCCCCTTTTCTGACTACTGATCCGGGACGAGTTCTAAAAAGTGAGTCCCTGTTTTCATTTTCTTTAATATCATAGCCCTGAAGGTAAATTGGAAAATGCCAAAAAAGAGCTCTTTCGGTTACCACTGTTCCATTTGTTAATGAATTCAAGATTGAATTTCCATCAAATTCATTATCCATTGAATGATCCCCAACAGCCTCCATAATAGTCGGGAAAATATCGAGGTGTGAAATTGGTGTTTTATCATTCAATCCATTAGGTATTTTACCTTTCCAATGGAAGAAAAAAGGCACTCTTATTCCACCCTCATAATAGCTTCCTTTCCCTGCTCTTAAGGGTTTTTGCTTAGTAATCTTTCCGTAATACCCTCCATTGTCAGAAGTAAATATGATTAAAGCGTTTTCAAATAAATTCCTATCCTTTAATTTTTTTATTAGGTGGCCAATGTTGCGATCCAAGTTGTCTATCATCGTGGCGTACTCTGGATTCTTTTGTCCTTTATAAGGAGCTTTATCAACATATTTACTCATCAAGGAATCCACCTTGTGTATTGGTGTGTGAACAGCATAGGGGGTGTAATGAAGGAAAAATGGTTCTTCCACTTTATCTAAAAAAGACAAGGTTTGATCCATAATCACATCTGTCAAATAATTACCCTCTTTGGATTGGATATCTACGCGATTATTTTTATTTCCATAAGGTGGATAGTAACTCCCTGGTGCACCTTGATGCCCCCCAGCTATGTTTACGTCAAAGCCGTACTTTAATGGATCTTTACTTAAATGCCATTTCCCAGAGTGACAGGTAACATAGCCAGAAGCTTTTAGTTTTTGGGCAATGACTGGAAATTCTTTACTTAGTAACGTGGTATTCTTAATTGGGATCAATTTTCGATCTTTAGATGCTCCTCGGTCGGAGTTGGAAACGGTATAAATTTGATGTCTAGTCGTCCATTTTCCAGTATTGATGGATGCCCTACTGGGCGCACAATTAGCCGAAGCAGCATAGCCCTGGGTAAACACCATTGCATCTGCGGCAAGGGCGTCAATGTTTGGCGTATCATAATACTGACTACCCATAAAACTAACATCATTCCATCCCATGTCATCAATATTAATAAAAATAACGTTGGGCGATTGTTCGTTTGTATTATTATTGGAACAGGAAATAAATAATTGCAATATAATTGCGAAAGTTATATATCTAATCATAGGATTTAATTTGATTTTATTCAAGTAGCTTAAAAATAATCAAAAAAAAACCAGTGTAGCAACACACTGGTTTTTTTTAAAATTATCCTTTATTATCTGTAACCGTTATTTGTTGGATCAGTATTCAACAAATTAGGATTTAACTGAATTTCAGCAAGCGGAATAGGCGCATACTGATGTTTGTCTTGAACATTCGCTGCGGCTGGAGCATTATGTTTTTGAAATTGAGTGTTTCTGATATGATCTACATAAATTCCCCATCTTACAAGATCAGGCTTTCTGTGGCTCTCACCACATAATTCATGTAATCTTTCTTCATACATTTCCTCTCTGAACTGCTGTTGAGACATACCACTCCATGGCTGATCGGGTTCAAAAGCTCTCTCACGAACTTTATTGACATACTGGTATGCATTTCCAGGACCATTTAGTTCATTCTCAGCCTCTGCTGCCATCAAGTAAATATCTGCCAATCTGATCATGACAAAATTTTCCATTTTATTTCCTCTTGGAGAAAATTCTGAACTCAAATTCCATAATTTCTTAAGGTATTTAAATTTCAAAGGTATTCCTTCATACTCCTGAGTTATGGTCTCATCATATCTCAAGTCTCCAGCATCCCATGATGACCTATCGCCTAAAAGTGGAAGTGGTGAAGCACCGCCATAACCGCCAAATTCATGGCCGTTTGCCGCAAGAGCAGTCTTTAGTTCACCTTGTCTAGATTTGTCCTTAGGCTCATCTCGAAGCCTTGGGACATAGTCATGTCCTCTTTGAAAATTTGCCTCACCATTGGTGCCTAAACCACTAGCAGGAAGACCAGTAAAATCAATCCATAAAATGTGTTCAGACTTAACTTTAGTTGAGTAATTTGCCTCACTCCAATTAAAAATATCGCCAAAATTATCCATTAAAGTATGAGGAGAATTATCGATAATGTCCTTTGAAGCTGTTAACATTCCTTGCCAATTTTTTGCGAACATATGGAATTTAGCTTCCAAAGCCCTTGCGGCCCACTTGGTCATTCTTCCTAAATCAGCACCAGACCATGAGTCGGGTAGTAATCCATATGCCGTTTGAAGATCGGCTATCATCGCATCTCTGATGGTTTTAACAGGTGTTCTCTCCAAAGAGGCTAACTCTTCTGGAGCAAGTATTTCAGTGAAAAAAGGAACATCACCCCATACACATGTTAGATCATAATAGGCGAGAGCTCTAATCACATAAAGCTGCCCAAGAGAATGATTAATTGAAGTCTGTGATAAACTTTCATTTCCTGAAATATTTGTTATGGCATCACTTGTATTTCTTATTGTTTCATAAAGTGTATTCCAGTAGCGCTCTCCATCAGCAACACCTTCGTCATAAGTTATATTGTGCGCTTCCTTAAAAATATTTCTTGTTGAACTTATTTCATCTGCTGCTATTTGCCACCATGCTGGTCTGTCTCTGTGTGCGAACCAACCAGCACTCGTTAACATTGAGTATGCACCATCAACAGCGATTTTAGCTTCAGCATCACTGTTGTAAAAAGTCGCAGGAGATAAGCCGTCTCTAAAGTCTTCAGCCAAATACTCCTCACAAGCTGATGGCATAATAATCAAGCCTATGACCATCAATAATTTTGTTAAATGTAATTTAATATTTTTCATCATTTATATTTTATAAGTTTAACCTAAAACCAAGTGCTATCGAGGAGGCATAAGGGTATTGGTCATCCGCAACTCCCTGAGCTACCGTGTTTGACCCTCCATCACTGACCTCTGGATCTCCCCACTTGTAGTCAGTAAGAAGAAGTAAATTGTTACCTGTTAGGTATACACTTGCCGAATCCACAAAAGGTAAACCAGCAATCGAATCAAAATCGTAATTTAAAGTGACGTTTTTAAGTCTAATATAAGACCCATCAACAACGTTTAAGCTACTATTAGGTCGATAACCTCCAGCAGATGTTCCAGCTCTTGGAACATCTGAAGTTGGATTTGAAGGAGTCCATCTTTCAGCAACAATCGGTAGCATATTAGTCTCTGGACCACGACCATAATAGTGTTCATAGATAGAAGCATCAAAAAGTTCATTGCCCTGCATACCCTGAATAAACACGTCCATCGTCCAATTTTTATAGGTTAGCGTATTTCTAAATCCATAATAAAAATCTGGCTGTGGGCTTCCTATGGCCACAAAATCATTAACATTAATTGCGCCGTCTCCGTTTTGGTCTACGTAATTAGGAGCACCAATACCATCAATTCCAGTCCTTTGGTCTGCGTCTATTTCAGCTGCAGATTTGTATGTCCCTTCATATATTGCGCCATAAAAAGTAGGCATTACCTCACCTGGAACAAGTCTAACAGCACCAGTACCCGCCTGAGCGTGATTTGGATTTCTTAGATTAATAAAAGGTGCATCTCCTATGCTAACTACTTTATTTCTATTAGCAGAAATTTGAAGATTAGAACTCCAAACAAAATCTGGTTTTTCAATGTTTACAGAATTGAATGTAAGTTCAATTCCTTTATTTTCAACCTGTCCAACATTTTCAAGTCTTGTATCTCCAGCAGTTCCAG
>CAJWGK010000079.1 GCA_913030895.1 uncultured Flavobacteriaceae bacterium
GATCAAGCCAAATTGAAAAAAAAGATTTCGCAAAGGCAGCATCAGTATTGAGAGCAATTTTCTCCTTATTTACAAACATAATTATTCCTTCATTTGGTAAATATAGACCTGACAAAAGATCGCCCTTTTCTACATCTGGAAAATTTGCAAGCATCCAATCCAACCATATTTTATGTTGATTAGGATTACTTATACCTAATTGCTTAATTTCTTTGAGACTCCTTTTGGCTATACGTTGCCTCTTAAAACTTTTGAAATATTGCAATTCCAATAAAAGATTTTGACCAAATGGATTCTTTTTTTTAATTGGATACTCGGATAACAATTTAGCCTCATATAGTTTTATACCAAACGCTCTACATACCCCTTTCCCATTGACAAATGAATGCTTTGAAATAATCTGATCATAAGATTCGAATTGTTTAATATCATCGCTGGCTTGCACTACTGTTTGACTTGCAAGAATGTTTATCAAAAAAAGCCAATTTTTAATTATTTTTTTCATCTATTTTTTACTAGATTGGAAAGTGCTCCTAACGAATCATTTTCTAGAGGTGTTATGTTCAATAATTTGGTAAGTAGTGGGTATATCTCAATAATACTCACCGCAGATAGATTTTCTCTTTTTAATTCAATATCTGGGCCGTTTGCAATTAGAATGCCATGCATTGATTTTAAATTTGGAGAATACCCATGGACTCCATTTGGAACGAACAAAGAATATTTTTTTTTTAGGTAACCGCCACGTTCCATCATGCAGATAATGTCCGGTGCCCTTCTATGCTCTTTAAAATGAAAATGATTTGGTAATTTATTTCGAGGCCAGCATGTAAATCCCCTATTATCTTTTAGGTAGTTCAAGATTTGAATTTGATTATCTAATTTGAGATCAAACCCAAATGTAGCTCCATACCAGACCCAATCAACATCAAAAGCTGCAGGAAGGAGATCCTCAGCGATGACTATCTTTTGAGGATCTAAAGTGTCCATACCATGGTCGGAAACGATAACAAGGTTACTACTGTTGAAAATTTTTATTCTTTTAAGTTCGCTTATTAAAAAACCAATAGAGTGGTCAACAGATTGTATCGATGAAAACATTTTTTTATTATCTGGACCGTAACGGTGACCTGCTGAGTCAACTTCAGAAAGATAAAGGGTTACAAAGTCCGGTCTACCAACCTTATTATTTTCAATCCACGAAATTAATTTTTTCACTCTATCCATAGAGCTCATTGAGTGATCATACGAAAGCCACTTTTTTGGTCTCACTCCTGAAATTAAAACTTCGGAACCAGGCCAAAATAATGTGAACGAAGTTTTTCCCTGTTTAGATAATGTAACCCAAATAGGATCAGTGTTTTGCCACCAAACTGGATTATTTAAGGCATTTCTGTTGGTTAGTGTGAAAACTTCTCCTTTAATTGTTGGGTCAACCATGGTGTTGAACAAGATTCCATGTTCGGTCGGATATCTCCCGGTAACCATACTTACATGATTTGGGAACGTTACGCTTGGAAAAATAGGTTTTAACCGAATAACATTATCTATTTTTTTTGCGACTTTTAATAAGTTTGGAGTGTTACTTTTACTTAAGTAATCCAACTTAAAACCATCGAGACTTATTAAAAAAGTGGTGCTAACCGATTGTTCAGCAGAAATACTTCCAGTGTATAAAAGAAAAATAAAATTAATTAGCAGTCTATACATAGAAAAAAAGTTTCTTTATACAGTCGGTTTTTTCCTTACATCAACCGATCTCCAAATTATCCTTGTGTTTGATTGCTATTACCGCTGACCTCGGAAGGGCGTCCTTTTTACCTTCTGGAAAACTACTATTCCCTCTTTCACCAGGGTGTTGAATGCCGACAAACATAGTTTTTTTATCGCTACTCCAGGCAAATCCAGTAACTTCGCATTCTTTTGGACCCACCAAAAACCTCCTAATTTCTTTTGTTTCTGGGTTAGCAACGAGCATCTGATTGTTCCCCATACCCTTAAAGTCACCTGAATTACTATAATTTCCGTCTGTTTGTATCCATATGAAGCCATTATGAGATACTTTTAGTCCATCTGGACAGTTGAAAATATTCTCAGCGTTTATATTTGGAGAACCTCTTCTAGCACTACCCTGGTTGACGGTTGGATTTCCGGCCATCGCAAATATTTCCCAACGAAATGTTTGTGATGAGTGATTTTCTAAATCAGGTCGTATTTTAATGATTTGACCGTAAATATTTTGTTCCCTGGGGTTTGGCCCTCCAACTTTCATAGGGTCCCCACCCGCATTTTTTTTTATGCCCCGATTCTTGTTGTTTGTTAGCGCAACATAAACATCGGTATTCAACGGATTTGTTGCAACCCATTCTGGCCTATCCATGGGCGTAGCTCCAACGGTTGACGCTGCTAACCTAGTGAATATGCAGATTTCTTCTTTTGTATTAAAACCCGTATTCGATGGTTTAAGCTCTACCCAAAATCCAGTCCCATCATTTTCGAACTTTGCAACAAAAAGCGATCCGTTATCAAGCAAATCATCGGCGTTTTTGTCAGAGTCATAACTATTTTTTGAAATAAATTTGTATAAAAATTCTCCTCTTTGATCATCACCCATATAAACGACAATTCTGTTATCGTTGGCCAAAACTAACTCAGCATTTTCGTGTTTAAAGCGTCCTAAAGCGGTTCTTTTTTTTGGGGTGCTAAGAGGATTAAATGGGTCAATTTCAACTACATAGCCTACCTTATTTGGTTCATTTGGTTCTTTTGAGATATCAAATCGATCATGAATTTTTGACCATTGGTAACCAGCATCTTTTGTTTTGATACCATATCTTTTTTGTTCCACGGAAAGCTTTTGTTCTTTGTCAGAGCATGAAAAGTATTTATTAAAATTTTCCTCGCAGGATAAATAACTACCCCATGGTGTTTGACCGTTTCCACAATTATTCCAGGTTCCAAGAGCCTTTGTACCAGTAGAGTCATAGCTCGTTTTTAGTAAATCGTGACCTGCAGCTGGACCCTTTATATCCATTTCAGTTTCGGGTGTTATTCGTCTGTTGTAAGCTGAGTCTTTTTTTAATACCCATTTACCATTAGTTTCTTCAACCTCTATGATTGTAATGCCATGGGCAAACATATTTTTCGTAATATCATCTGGGGTTAATATTCCATCATTATAGTGATGCATGATCGAGAGGTTACAATATTCATTATTGATTACTAACAGTTTTCTATTCTCTTTTTCAAAAAAAGCCATTCCATCATTATTATCCCCAACACAGAGCTTTTGGTTTTCTGCATTTCCCGTGGTTTTGTGATCAAACTCTTTTGCTTTCGAAAACATTGGCTGTCCCCATAAAGAAACCACCTGCCATGTATATTCTTTGGGCACCGTTACCGTATCGAGTGTATTTGACTGGACAAAGCTAAAGTGTTTTAAGGGGTTTGAGCTACCTAGTGTTCGTTTTGGGTAAAAGCCGGTACTTCCAAGAAAAGCCGCAAAGCCAACATACAGATTAGTCTTTAAAAACTCCCGCTTGGTCAAATCGAACCTGATCGGCGATTTAGTTTCAACAGTTTTTTTCATTCGTTAACACATCTTTCTGGTGCTGAATAACAGCATCAGCTTAACATTAAACTATTAATATTTTATTAAATGTCTAACAGTTTTTGAATTGTAAATAATTACAAGTAATAAGATTTAGGACAAATTTATTTAGGTCTCCATTTTCACGGCATTATGGGTGAGGACAGATAAAATTCTCTTTTTTGTAACAAACTTGAAATGTATTATTGTTAGCTTAGATTCATGGCACAGACCAATGAAGATACTTTTAGTGAAACACAGTTGGATGTAAAAAAATATCGGGCCATTTGGATATCTGACGTACATTTGGGCACAGCTGGTTGCAAAGCTACCTATCTATTGGATTTTTTGAAAAACCACGAATCTGAATATCTTTACTTAGTTGGGGATATTATTGATGGGTGGGAATTAAAGAAAAAATGGTATTGGAAACAAAGTCACAACGATGTAATCCAAAAAATCCTGCGCCGTGCTCGAAAAGGTACCAAAGTAAAATATATCGCAGGCAATCATGACGAAGCTGCTAGACAATTTCTAGGTTTGGCCTTTGGCAGCATAGAGATTTTGAATGAAGATACCCATACTTGTATTAATGGAAAAAGACTATGGGTGGTCCACGGCGACTTATTTGACAGTGTATTTATATATGCGAAATGGTTATCAAAGTTTGGAAGCGGTCTTTATAACGTTACCCTTGCTCTAAATGAATACTACAACGCAATAAGAAGAAAATTAGGTTTTTCGTATTGGTCGCTTTCTCAGTATCTTAAGTTTAAAGTTAAGAATGCGGTACAGTTTATTACAGCATTTGAAGAAACACTTGTTAATGAGGCAGGAAAGAGGGGTTTTGATGGGGTTGTTTGTGGTCATATACACAGACCTGTAATAAAAAATATCAACGGCCTTTTGTACTGTAATGACGGTGATTGGGTGGAAAGTATGTCTGCGTTGGTAGAGACCTATTCTGGAAAATTGGAAATCGTATATTGGACAGATATTAAACCGGTAGCGATTGAGGCTGAAAATCAAGTTGAGTCAACTGTAGTTTAATTTAATTTACCGAGTTATATATGGAATATCAAAAAATTGCTCGGGATGCTGTTTACAACGGAGAGATTGAAACTAAGTCATCCTGAAGAATTTGGGACTATTTGTTCTCCAATATGTTCAACAATGTAATGATCTATCCACAAATATGGGAAGATCCTGAAGTCGATCTAGAGGCTTTAGAAATACAAGGTTCAGATGATATTGTGGCTATTGCATCAGGAGGCTGCAACTTACTCAATATGCTGACTGAAAATCCAAATTCCATTACTGGGGTGGATTTGTGTAGAGCACATCTAGCATTAAACTCATTAAAACAGACTGCATTTTCAAAGATGAAGGTATATGAGGATTTTTTTGAATTTTTTGGGAAGGCAGACTCAGAAAGAAACCTTGCCCTTTACAAAGAGAATTTAAAACCTTATCTGTCCAAAGAGGACCAAAGGTACTGGGACTCTCGTGTTTTTTTTCGAAAAAGGATCACTGCTTTTTCAAGGAACTTTTATCGTTATGGCGCACTTGGAAATTTTATTGGGTTCGCACATTTTGCGTCAAAATTGTTTGGTGTAGA
>CAJWGK010000080.1 GCA_913030895.1 uncultured Flavobacteriaceae bacterium
AATTGAAAAATCAACTGTAAAAAAAATTTTTTTTCACTTTTTTATTTCAATATTTGTAACTGTGTTTCTAAATATGAAACGCATCAAGTATTAACATAAATCAAATCACCTTTTACAACTTTTAATGGAAGCTTCTGCAGAGAAAATTTGGAATAATTGTTTGATTTTTATCAAAGACAATATCCAACAGCAGGCTTACAAGACTTGGTTTGAACCTATTATCCCACTTAAGTTAACAGAAAATTCCCTCAGTATTCAAGTACCGAGTAAGTTTTTTTATGAGTGGCTTGAAGAACACTATGTAAAAATTCTCAAAGTTGCGCTAACCCGTGAGTTAGGGAAAGATGCCCGTTTAATCTACACTATAAAAATGGAGAATACTTTTGGAAATAAAGCTCCTTTCACCGAAAGTATCCCAAGTAGTAATCAAGTCGGAGTCAATGCTCAACAAGTCGACGCCCCACTGCAAACATTCACAAGTGAATTAAAAAATCCATTTGTAATTCCTGGTATTAGGAACTTGCAAATTGAATCTCAACTGAATCCCAACTACAACTTCGAAAATTTTTTAGAAGGAGATTCCAACCGATTGGCGCGTTCCGCTGGAATGGCTGTTTCCAATAAACCCGGTGGAACCTCATTTAACCCACTAATGATATTTGGAGGTGTTGGTTTAGGAAAAACACACCTAGCCCACGCCATCGGAGTTGAAATAAAAGATAAGTACCCTGAAAAAACAGTCCTGTATATATCAGCAGAAAAATTCACACAACAATATATAGAGTCTGTCAAAAAAAATACACGTAATGACTTTATCCACTTTTACCAAGTGATAGATGTCCTCATCATAGACGATGTTCAATTTTTCTCAGGGAAGTCTGGTACTCAAGATGTGTTTTTCCATATTTTCAATCACCTGCATCAAAATGGAAAACAAGTCATCATCACCTCTGACAAAGCGCCTGTTGATATGCAAGACATAGAGCAACGACTTTTGTCGAGATTCAAGTGGGGTCTCTCTGCGGAGCTCCAAGTACCTGATTTGGAGACACGTATATCTATTTTAAAAAATAAATTGTTCCGAGATGGTGTAACAATTAATGAAAATATCATCGAGTATGTCGCCAAAAATATTAAAACCAATGTCAGAGAGTTAGAAGGTGCTATTATTTCACTAATTGCTCAATCTTCTTTTAACCGCGTAGATATTGATTTAGAGCTGGCAAAAGAAATTGTAAACAAGTTTGTAAAGAATACCAAGCGCGAGGTTTCAATAGATTACATCCAAAAAGTAGTTTCCGAGTATTTTCAAATGGATATTGCTACACTTCAGTCTAAGACAAGAAAAAGGCATATTGTTCAAGCGAGGCAGTTGGCAATGTATTTCGCTAAAAAATTCACTAAAGCTTCCTTGGCAAGTATTGGAAGTCAAATAGGAAAAAGAGATCACGCCACCGTACTCCACGCCTGTAAAACCGTTGATAACCTCAGCTTTACAGACAAACAATTCAGAAAATACGTGGAAGACCTCAACCAAAAACTTACGCTTTAAACAAACCCAAGTGGAAACTTCGATTCTAATGGTTTGCCTCGGAAATATCTGTCGTTCACCATTGGCGGAAGGCATTTTAAAAAGTAAATTACCCTCTTCCCACTTTCATGTCGACTCAGCTGGCACTGCCGGCTTTCACATCGGAAAAAGTCCAGATCACCGTAGCATCAAAGTTGCTGCCAATCATGGAATCGACATCAGCCATCAACAAGCAAGGGCTTTTCAAACAGTCGATTTTAATCGTTTTGATAGGATTTATGTTATGGATCGAAATAATTTGAAAAATGTGATAAGTCTCGCTCAGACGGCAAAAGACAGGGAAAGAGTCAGTTTGATCCTTGAGAATGAAGAAGTACCGGACCCATATTATGGAGAGGAAAGCGATTTTGAAATGGTTTTTGATCTTCTCAATAATGCATGTGAAAAAATTAAATCTGATTTAATAAATCCATAGCATGCCTCCTAAACTTTTCCTTATTCCCTGTCCCATCGGAGAAAGTGCACCAATTGAAACGCTTCCTGTCTCCATCAAAGAAACGATTTCTAACATAGACTTCTTTATTGTTGAACACGAAAAAGAAGCCCGAAGATTTATAAAAAAAATTTGCCCAGATAAGATTCAATCTGAACTTAAACTCTTTCCGCTAAACAAACACACTTCAAAAGCGGCTATTGTCAGTTATCTTGATCCATGTAAGGCTGGAAAAAGTATGGGATTAATATCAGATGCTGGGTGTCCTGGTATTGCCGACCCAGGCGCGGCAATTGTAGAAAAGGCACATCAATTGGGAATAACAGTGAAGCCCCTAGTTGGCCCATCCGCTATTTTATTGGCAATGATGAGTTCAGGTATGAACGGTCAAAATTTTGCATTTAATGGCTATCTGCCCATCGAGAAAAGTGATAGAAAAAAAGCAATTAAAGCGTTGGAAAACAAATCCCAAAATCAAAACCAATCACAAATATTTATTGAAACACCCTACAGAAATGAGAAGCTATTGACAGATTTGATAACCACACTAAATTCAGATACATTAATTTGTATTGCCTTCAATATCACTGAGCCAGATGAATACATCAAAACTTTTACTGGCTCGGTTTGGAAAAATAAAAAAATAAGCTTCCATAAGAAACCAGCAATTTTTATCATTCACAGAAAGTCCTAACGATAGACGCTATTTCGGTTTAGCCAGTCAGTATATCGCTTTTTATTCTTAGCATGTCCACGTCCGTTTATCGCAAATAAGTGATATCCTGGATTATCGGGGTTAGCAACAAAGTAAAGGTAGTTGTGTTTTTCATAATTCAAAACCGCGTCAATGGCAGAAATGTCGGGCATAGTTATAGGGCCTGGCGGCAGCCCCCTATTTCGATAAGTGTTAAAAGGTGATTTTATTTTTAAATCCTTGTAAAGCACTCTTTTTATGACAGTATCAAAGTTCTGATATTTAAATTTTAAGGCATAGATTACCGTTGGGTCAGCTTGTAATTTCATTCTTTTTTTCAAACGATTAACATAGACACCAGCTACTCTTGGCCGTTCATCTCTTGTTAAAGTTTCCTTATGAACTATAGCTGCTAGGCTTATAACTTCATTTGTGTCTAAGCCCAGTCTATTGGCTTTATTAATTCTCTCTTCCGTCCAAAAATCACGATAGGATTTCCACATTTTATCTCGAAAATTGGTAGTGGAAGTATTCCAAAAAAACTCATAGGTATTGGGTAAATACATACTTAAGGCATTTTCTTGGGTAAATCCCTTATTACTTAAAAAGTCAGCATCGCGAAATGCAATTAGAAGCGATAAGCTATCTGGAGCAATTTGTTCAGCCACCCGACCTGCAAGGTTTTCCAGTCGCTCTTGATTGTTAAAAGTCACCTTAACGGTGAGGTTTCTTGACCTAAGTGAGTTAATAATTTCGTTGTTGTCGCTACCTTTTTCAATGGCATATTTACCGGGTTTAACACGGCTTGTGTAGCCTTTCTTTTCTGCTGCTAGCTTAAAATCGGAAACCGATTTTAAATAAGGAGTGAGTTGGGCACAAAGTGATTCGAAGGTTTCTCCATCACCAATATATAGGTAGATAACCTCTTGATCAAAGCGGGTATTATCCCAAAAAAAGGTTTTGTTGAATAGGTAAACAAAATACAAACCAAAAACCAAACCAATTGCAACGATTACTAACAGCAGTTTTCTACGATACATTTTTAAATAATTTTTTGATAGATCAGTTCATCGTGAAATTTTCCATCGTAAAAATTCCAATCCTTTTTTTTACCCGACAATATAAAACCAAGGGATTCAAAAAGTCTAATACTATGTTGATTTTCTTCTGCGATATGGGCATAAAGCTGGTGAAGTTGTAGTTGTTCTTTTGCGAAGGATTCAATCAACTCAAGTGCTGCTTTTGCAAATCCCTTTCCACGTTCAACGTTGCTAATCATCAAACCGACGGCAGCACGGTGGTGAAGTGGTTCAAAATCATATAGATCGATAAACCCAACTGCCTTCTCATGTTTATCACTAATGGTAAACTTTATTTGATGTGTTTCGAAAATATCTTTATCCGAATTGGCGATATAATCTTTAAGTAAATTTTTAGAATAGGGATGAAATCGGTTAGAATATTTCCATAAATCAGTGTTGTTCTCGGTATCAAATAAAAAATCTAAATCTTCAGGTTCTAATGCCCTGATTATCACCAACTTATTTTGATAATTGATCATACTACTTTAAAATTGCCAGAAAATACTAATTCCGCCGGACCAATCAATTTTATATCACTGTAATTGCCTAAATTTTCATTGAATTCCACACTTAAATCGCCCCCCTCAGCCTCAATAAGAATAGATGTGTCTTCTGTTAAGCCTAAATAGTGAACCCCAATTGCTGAGGCAACTGCTCCCGTTCCACAAGCCAATGTCTCTCCCTCTACTCCCCTTTCATAGGTTCTGATTTTAAAAATTGCTGAATTGATCTTTTGAATAAAGTTTACATTAGCCCCAGAATCAAAATAAGGGGCACCGTATCGAATTTGAGCACCTTGTTCTTTAACATTTATTTTAGAGACATCATCTACTAATTCCAGGTGATGTGGTGAACCAGTATCCAAAAAAAGTGCACTGCCATTTTTATTGATCTGAGCTACATCATTCATGTTCAAACAAACGATATTTTCTTTGACCATAGCAGCGTGATGAAGCCCATCAATCGCTTCAAAAACACCTTCGTCTTTTACAATATTAAGCCTTCTAGCAAAAGCAAAAACACAACGACCTCCATTGCCACACAAACTGCTAGGATGACCGTCCGCATTGAAATAGAGCATTTTAAAATCTGCTTCCTCAGCGGGGCGAACCAATATCAAACCGTCCGCGCCGATTCCAATATGTCGGTCACACAAACGCTTGATAAGTGTAACATTATCTTGTGGGAATTTTTGATCCCTGTCGTCTACGACAACAAAATCGTTTCCTGCTCCTTGATATTTATCAAAATTAAATTCCATTTGGGCAAATTTAGGGAAATTTTGACCTACTTTTCTTTTGTTAAATACTAGTTAAAGCAATTCATAGAAAAAAATATAATCTTTAAATTTGAATTATAAATAC
>CAJWGK010000081.1 GCA_913030895.1 uncultured Flavobacteriaceae bacterium
TTTTTCTTTTCAAGTGCGCTTTCACTTGCTATATTTCAAAACACCGCTTTTGATTATATCTTTAAAATTATTGCTGTAATTCTTCCTTTACAGGGGTTTCACTTGATGTATTATTCAATCCTTCAGGGACTTGGTAATTATAAACGTGTGGTGTGGCAGGCAGTTTTAATGGATTTGATTAAGGTTGCCTTGACGTCAATACTGGTTTTAAAGTATGACTTGGTTGGCGCATTGATTGCAATGGTGGTTGCGCCTGTGTTCTATTTTTTATTAAGTGTTTGGAATACTGCTATAACATTAAAGATATTCAGATATAATTGGTCAAAAGCTGTAGCTAAAAACTTAGCCTTATATGCCATGATGAGTTTGTTTTCAAGTATTGCAATCCCTATTGTATATATCGTAATTAGAAATAAAATAACAACTGATTTGGGAGTTGATAATGCAGGTTACTGGGAAGCTGCAAATCAATTTTCATTTTTTTACTTCATGGTACTTAACTCCATTATCATGATGTATGTGCTACCAAAAATATCTGAAAATCAAAAAGTGTCTTTTTTTCGTAAACAAGCCTCGGAGTACTTTCTAAAGTTAATCCCTGTTTTTGTAGTTGGTCTAGTATTATTATTCCTTTTTAGAGATATTGCCATTTGGATTTTGTTTGATGATAGTTTCCGTCCAGTTAGCGAGTTAATGCTGTGGCAGCTATTGGGAGATGTGTTCAGAGCTGCTTCCTTGGTTTTGGTGGCTTATATTCATGCCCATCGCTTAATAACACACTACATAACTATTGACCTAGTTTTATCGTTTTCATTAATTTTATTTTCATTCTTTTTTATTGAACAGTTTGGATTGATCGGAGCTGTTAAAGCTCATTTTGTTTCATATCTAATTTATTTTGTCGCAATCGTTTTTTTATTGCGTAAAACCTTATTTTGGGCATCGGATGAGTAAAAAGTTGAATTATTTTTCGGACGCTTTAAATGTGGTTAAGCATTTTGTTTTTCTATTTATTGTGTTTTTGAGTGCCTACCTATTAGAGCTTTTAAGCTTTGGACACGATCCTACTCGTTTGGTCAATTTGGTTGAAAACATTGCTTTTTCTAGCTTACTGTATTCTATAATATTATTATTTGGCAAGCAAAAATTGTTTAAATATATATTTTACGGCTTGATGATTTTTACGGTTTTCGAGGGTGTGTATTTTTTGATTTTTAATGCAGAATTCACGCCATCCGCAATTTTTATTGCACTAGACACCAATACTAGCGAAGTAGGAGAATTTATCAAATTTAATATTAATGCCACTCAACTACTGTATACAGCGGGAGTGCTTGCTTCATTTATACTCTCCTGGCGCTATCTTAAACCACCAAAAAACAAGGTTAGCAACCTTGGGCGTGTATACTTGGTTCTTGTTGTTTTTTTTGGAATATTTTTAATTACCAGACCAAGAATTTATAATTACAATGCACCATATGCTGTTGTTCATAGTTTTTTTAAATACAACTCTGAGCGAAACCTTCTCGAAGATTTAAATGCAATACCTAATCCATTTTCAAACTTAAGTACATATCCAACCGGTAAGAATACGCATGTCGTTATCATAGGGGAGTCAACCAGCAGATTGCATTTCGGTCTTTATGGATATTACCGTAACACAACTCCAAAGCTAGGTGAGTTAAAAGACGAACTAAATATATTTAATGATGTTGTAAGTGGGGATACATATACCATAGGTTCTTTAGTTAATGCTTTTGTTGTAAAAGATAGTGATAAGGCTATAGGAAATGCAATTCAATTGATGAAACAGGCGGGTTATAAGACGTACTGGTTATCAAACCAGCCGCCGATTGGTATCTTTGAAACACTAGTAACTAAAATTGCAATGTCGGCTGACGTCAGCCACTTTATCAATTCAGAGAACTACTATTTGCCAACCCCCTACGACGAAGAATTGCTCCCTAAGTTTATAAATGCATTAGACGATAAAGAAGAAAAAAAAATAATTTTTATTCACCTTATGGGTGCACATGCCGATTATGCATATAGATACCCAAAATCATTTTCTAAATTCCCAACAGACTTAAAAGACAAAAAGCAAAATACAATCAATCACTACGATAATGCGTTATTGTATACCGATTACGTTGTAAGTTTAATTATTGACGTTATTAAGGATAGAAAAAAACCATCTACGTTGTTGTATTTTTCTGATCACGGCGAAGAAGTGTATGATTCGATAGATTTTGCTGGGCATCCAGCAAATGGCACCTTTAGTTTTAATATGATTGAAATCCCTTTCTTGTTCTGGACAAGTGAAAATGACAAGCTGTCTAATGATTATCTAGCGCGTAAATTTTCGCTAAACGACCTGTCTCACTCAATGGCAGATCTTTATGGTATTCGTTCAGCAGAAATAGATACCACAAGAAGTGTTTTTCATAAATCATTTGTTGAAAGGCAAAGAGTGGTTTGGGATACTATTAAAGTTAAATAGCAAAAGTTAAGATGAAGATTGTTTATATAACGAATGACGCTTTTGGACATGGAGGTGTTGCTCGTATGCTATCAGTAAAAACAGCTGTGTTAGCTCAAAAATATGGACATCAAGTAGTTATCATTTCATCATCTTTTTTTGACAGGACTTTCTACACTTTTGACCCCTCAATTACAATAAAACCCCTTCCGTTTTCCCCAAAACTAGCAGTAGAATCTCTTTTCTATTTTAAAAAATTGAAAAAAGAAATCAAGCTTTTAAATCCTGATATTGTCGTCATATGTGATAATGGTATTAAAGGATACTTAATGTGCTTTTTAGATCTCAATGTCCCTGTAGTCTTCGAATGCCATGCCATTGACATTATTCCTATTATGAATAAACCTAAACATCACTTTAGTATAATGCATTTCGTACTTAAAAAGTTAGTTGATGTTGCTGTAAAACGCGTGGATAAACTTGTTGTGCTTTCTCAGGCACAAGCTGATTTTTTGAAATTTAAAAATGCTGTTATTGTGCCAAATCCAGCATGGTCAGGCCCTATAGCCAAGGCATCGCTTAATTCAAATAAAGTAATTGCTGTTGGAAGGCTAATTGAGTCAAAAGGTTATGAGCGGATGATTCGTATTTGGAAATCAATTTATGAGATGTACCCTGATTGGATTCTTGATATTTACGGAGATGGGAACCAAAAAGAACACTTAATAGATGTTGTAAGTAAATATAAACTCAATGGGGTCGTTTCTTTTAAAGAAAGCGATGCAGACATAGGACAAGCCTTTTCTCAACATGCGTTTATGTTACACGCCTCTTATTATGAGAGTTTTGCTTTGGTTATAATGGAAGCCATGTCTTTTGGACTTCCTGTAATTGCTTTTGATTGTCCCGTTGGACCTCGTAATATTATAAAAAATAATAATGATGGATTTTTGATTAATGATTTTGATGATGAAGCTTTTGTGGCTAAGATTAAATTACTTATCAATGATGTTTCGCTCAGACAGGATATGGGCGCAAAGGCTTATGAAAACATAAAGCGTTTTGATCTGGATGCTATTATGGACAAGTGGAATATGCTTTTTTATTCTTTGGTAGATGTTAACTTACGCTAAAGTGATATAGCCTATAGAAATCCAAAAAAAACATTGGAGCTCTATTTTTGAGTAGTAGTTTTTCTACTGGTTTAATCAAAAGCGTACCAGCCCACTTGAACACACCCAATAACCTCCATTTTTTTAAATAATTAAAAACAAGAACCAACTTATTGTCTTGATGTGTAATCTGATTGTTTTCGTAAAGCCAAAATATTGTTTTTACTCCCGATTTAGTTTTGTTTAAAAAAACGAGATTGCTCTCAATACCATTATGATAAGTTTCGTTGTCAATATGAGTAGGCTTTACCCCCAGCCTTTTTAAGGTAGTTGAGAAAACATAATCTAGCCCATACCTATTATTACTTTGATGGTTTGTTTTAAAAAACAACTCCTTCTCAATTAAGACATTTCCAGAATAAATATGTTTGTATGGGCTTTTGGACCTGACATTCGCTTTTTTATACTCTCTTTGAATTCCGTATTTGTAACGTAACAGGTGACTCTTGTTTCCATTCGGGTCATAATCATAACCACCAAAAACTATCTTTTCATTTAAAAATACACATTCCTCATATTTTTTCAGGAAAGATTTGTTTTTAGGAGTCATATCAGCATCTATAAATAATAAGATATCGTACTTGCTTTCTTTGGCAAGTTTTTGCCGTGTAGCAACCCTTCCAATATTCTTTTTATTCATAGAATACCTTAAGCCCATTTTTTTACATGAGCTTTCATTCGAATTTCGATGTTTTGTTGATCCGTCATCAATGACAATTACTTCTGTTTTAATCTCAAGTGAGTGCATTTGATTGCGTAATGATTTCAGTAAATCTGTGCAATCAGTATTGTATGCGGGAATGCAAATAGATATCAAAATAACTAGCTTTTAACAACAACCTCAGTGACCAAGCCATCCTCACACTTGTATGTTTTGCCGGGATATTTTTGAATGATTCCAAAATCGTGTGTCGCCATCAGTACAGTAGTGCCTTGTTTGTTTACAGCGCGCAATACATCCATAATCTCCCACCTCGTAATGGGGTCAAGGTTGCCTGTGGGCTCGTCGGCTAGCAATACTTTTGGGTGATTGAGCAAAGCACGACCTATGGAAAGCCGTTGTTGCTCACCGCCTGACAGCGTTTGTGGAAATTTCTTCTCTTTTCCTTCAAGATTTACCAGTGTCAATACTTCCGAAATGCGCACATCGCGTGCTGACTTGTTCTTCCAGCCTGTTGCGCGCAATACAAAAGCCAAGTTTTGATATACATTACGGTCGGGGAGTAGTTTGAAATCCTGAAAAACAATACCCAACGAACGTCTTAATTTGTGTACATGCCTGCTTTTAAGTTTTGCCAATGCCGTGTCGCAGATGCTAATTTCTCCTGATTTCAGCGGAAGTGCGGCGTATAGTGTTCGTATCAAACTACTTTTTCCACTTCCTGTTCTTCCAATAAAATAAACAAA
>CAJWGK010000082.1 GCA_913030895.1 uncultured Flavobacteriaceae bacterium
TAAAAACTTTATTAAGAATAAAAAGTTTAATTGTTAATAAATCATGCAATTTTTTAAAAACTTTACGTTGTCGTTTAAAAACTCCAATGGGTATTGTTGGCAAGTTTTAAAATTTGCCATTTTTTTATCGGTTTTTACAGTTACGATCAATTGTAGTGGTATAACCAACAACACTCAAGATCGTTTGGTTGCACGTGCGGAAAACCATTTTTTATACCTTTCTGACATTGAGGATGCATTAGATTCATTTCAATCAAAAGAGGACAGTTTGGTTAAAGTCAGAAACTTCATTAACAATTGGGCTCGAAAAAAACTCATTTACGAGAAATCTCTTATCAATCTACCGGAAAGTAAAATTGCTGAACTCAATTCAATGGTTGATAATTATGAGTCCAACTTATTCAGAAATGCTTACAGGGAATTTGTCTTAAAATCTTTAATGGACACTATGGTCAACAGCCAGTTAATAACCGAGTTTTACCAGTCAAATAAACAGAATTTTAAACTCAGAGAACCCCTTCATAGGATTCGTTTTATCAGCTTTCCTTTTGACAATGTCGATCGCAAAGAAATTATCAAGCGCTTTAGACGATTTGAACCTGAGGATATAACCTTCTTAGATTCCCTTTCTTTTCAATTCTCAAGTTATTTTTTAGCAGATTCACTTTGGTTGAACCAAGTTGAGACCTTTGAAAAAGTCACTTTCTTAGACAATGACAATGCTAATAATTTTCTAAAAAAGAAAAAATATTATGAAGTTAAAGACAGTTTAGACTTATATTTGTTCGAGTTGGTGGAACGATTAGAGCGCAATGAGCTTGCACCGTTACCATACATTGAAAATACTATTCGAAGTATTGTTTTTAACAAAAAGAAAATTGAGTTTTTAAAAGTTTTCGATAATGACATCCTTGAAGATGCAATAAAAACTACAAAATTTGAAACATATTAAACTGATATCCAATTTATTATTTATAATAGGCTTAAGCTTCTCTTCAATACTTTTGGCGCAGGGAAATTCATTTAGTGGGTCTGAGCGAATCAAGGTAGACGGTGTGTCCGCTGTCGTAGGAGATTATGTAATATTGGACTCTGACATTGATAAAACGATTTTTGAAATGGAATCTCAGGGCATGTCTACAAAAAATATAAGTCGCTGTGAATTGCTCGGCAAGTTGATGGAAGATAAGCTTTATGCCCACCATGCAATCCAAGATAGTTTGGAGGTGAGAGATCAGGAAATATATGATTATGTAGATCAAAGTATTGCTTATTTCACCGAAGAGTTAGGTAGCTTAGAAAAAGTTCTCGAATTTTATAAAAAACCAGATGAACTTTCGCTCAGGGAAGATCTTTTTCAAATCAATAAAGTTCAGAAACTTTCCTCCATGATGCAATCTCAAATTGTTGATGAAGTGGAAATAACACCTGAAGAGGTTCGCGCCTTTTTTCAGGCCATTCCAGAGAACGATCTACCCACTTTTGGAACAGAATTGGAAATTTCTCAGATTGTTTTGGAACCGAAAGTCTCTGAGGATGAAAAAGAACGTATTATTAACCAATTGAAATCTTTTAAGGCCGATGTTCAGGAAAGAGGGATGAGTTTTGCCTCTAAAGCTATATTGTATTCTCAAGATCCAGGGTCACGCTCTAGTGGGGGCAAATATACTTTGCATCGCAAAAAGCCAAGGATGGTAAAGGAATTTAGAGATATTGCTTTTAGCATGCAAGAGGGACAAATCTCTGAGCCTTTCAAAACAGACTTTGGATGGCATATCCTTATGATTGACCGAATCAGAGGTCAAGAAGTAGATGTAAGACATATATTATTGACACCCAAAGTAGAGAAAAAACAATTGGATGAGGCTAAGAAATTGCTCGATACACTAAGAGTGAGAATTATAGACAATGAAATTTCCTTTGCAGATGCAGCATTTCAATTTTCTAGTGAGCGCGAGACCAGATTTAATGGCGGTGTGATTATTAATCCCACAACTGGCGACAAAAGATTCGAACTTACTAAGATGGATCCGGTTTTGTACAATCAAATAAGGGATTTAAAAGACGACCAAATTTCCGTTCCACTTCTAGATGAAGATCGTTCTGGTTTAAAAAAGTATAAAATTCTAAAGGTAACCAATCGTTTTGATGAGCATGAGGCAGATTATTCTCAAGACTATGTGAAAATAAAGGAACTCGCTTTAAAAGAAAAACAACTCAAAACGATTAAAAAATGGATGGAAGATAAAATCGCTTTGACCTATATCAGTCTCAACAGAGATTTTAGCGACTGTGAATTTAATAACAATTGGAAAAAGAATTAGTTCTTTTTAAAATACTTCATTGGTACCCATAGCATACCAAAACATTCTCCTCCTTCTTTTCCTAAGTGCTTATGATGTATTTTGTGAGCCCTCCTAACAGCCTTAGCATAACGATTATTTGCACTCCTGAAAAGCTTGAAACGTTGATGGATAAATATATCGTGAACAAGAAAATAGGTGAGACCGTAAATAAAAATGCCAATCCCAATTGGTAATCCGGCCCAAAAACCATACTCTCCCCATAGAATCACGAAAGATGTACTCACAACGGCATAGAAAATAAAAAACATGTCATTTCTTTCGAACCATGATTTGTGATCCTTTTTGTGGTGGTCTTTGTGAAGAACCCAAAGAAAACCGTGCATTACATATTTATGGGAGAACCAGGCCATAAACTCCATAGTAACAAACGTGACAATCAAAACCATTAACCACATTAAGTTCTCCATTAGATAAGGTTTAAATGAAATTTGACATAGGATTGTGCCAAAACACTCATTTTTTGATAGTTAGGTACTCGAATTCGGGTAGACTGAATTTTTTTTGATGGCGTACTTTTTAACTTAATGAGTAGTTTTTTATAATATTTATAAGCAGTATATACTCCTAATCGCGCACTCTCTGGGAGCATGAAAATTCCCTCTAACGCATGATTGAAGTCACTTTCTATTTCATTAATGATCTTTTCTTTGCTAATTTCATCGAAAGATGAAACGTCTAAATCAGGAAAATAAGTGCGGTCGAGGTTTTGGAAATCTGCATTTAGGTCTCTCAAGAAATTTACCTTTTGAAAGGCACTTCCCAATGACATCGCATAAGGTTTCAAATTTTCATATTCGTACGGATCACCGTCAACGAAAACTTTAAGACACATTAGCCCAACGACATCTGCTGAGCCATAAATGTATTCCTTATATTCTTCTTTTGTGTTGTACTTATATTTGTGTAGATCCATTCTCATACTTTTCAAAAAGGCATGGATCAACTCCATATCGATATGGTATTCATTAACAGTAAATTGAAATGAATTGAGGATGGGATTAAGGCTTATTTTATTGCTAATAGCGTGTTCCAAATCGTCTTCAAAGCGATTTAGTAATTCTTCTTTCTCATATTCGTGAAAAGTATCGACAATCTCATCTGCAAATCTGACGAAGCCGTAAATGTTGTAAATATGCGTCCGTATTGAACTACTTAGCAACCTTGTACCCAAAGAAAAGGAGGTGCTGTAACGTTGCGTTACAAGCTTGCTGCACTCATATGAGACAAGGTCAAAGTGATTTTTCATCGTAAATTTAGTTATACTTCGCTCAACAAGTAAAGCTAAGAAAAAACTTCGATATTAAATATAACTATACGAAAATTGAAGACTCCAAAAATTTCTGTTGAAAAGCATCAACAGTCCTAAATAAATGGATGTTTCTTGAAAGATTAGACGTATTTACGTGTATTTGTTGAGGACCTAAGATTACTAACTCGGCATTGTTTCCTTTTAGCAGCTTATTATCAAAGTCAGCCAAATAATCGTCTATTATCTCTTTGTTGGGTTCAACTGTTAGATAGGTGACAAAACAAAGGTCACTACTAAAACTCAGTAGCGTTTCCAGACTTTCAGTTTGTAGCGATTGTCCTAAAAATATGGTTTTGTATCCATGATTAAGGATATAATAATTTAAAAATAGAACTCCCAATTCATGGATTTCATCTTCTGGTAAGAACAAAACAAAAACCTTACTGTTTTGTTGAGGCATGTATTCTTTTTGCAAAAACTCAGTCTGAATGTGGATTTTTTGCTTAATCAGGTTGGTAATAAAATGTTCATGTGATGGACTGATGGCGTTTGTTTGCCATAAAATACCTAATTCGTTCATCAGTGGCATGAAAACATTGATAAAAACAAAACCGAAATCATTTTGTAAAATAATTTCCTCGTAAGTGGCATCAAAAAGAACTGAATCAAAGTTTACCATCGACAGTTTAAGTGCATTAATGGCCACTTGTTCAGAATTTGATTTTAGAGCTATTTCACGAACCATGATTGGAATTTCTTCTTGATCGAGACTAGCGATCTTTGAAATTTTAAAACCGTGATTGTAAAGGAGTGTAATGTTTAATAGTTTTTGTAGGCTGGAGAGACTGTATCTTCTTATATTAGTATCTGTTCGTTGTGGGCTTAACAAACGATATCTTTTCTCCCAAATACGGATGGTGTGTGCTTTGATCCCCGATATATTTTCGAGATCTTTAATAGAAAAAGTACTTTTAACCCTGCTCATATTGTTCAATCTTCATTACAAAAAGCTTAAACAAAGTTAGTAATAATTTATTTAATAAAACAAAAATTATTGTAAAAAGGAAGTAGTGCGCACGAGAAGACTCGAACTTCCACGGGATTTAACTCCCACCAGGCCCTCAACCTGGCGCGTCTACCAATTCCGCCATGTGCGCAGAAAGTGACCTGGCTGGGGCTCGAACCCAGGACCCTCTCCTTAAAAGGGAGATGCTCTACCAACTGAGCTACCAGGTCAAAAAAAAATGTGACTTGGCTGGGGCTCGAACCCAGGACCCTCTCCTTAAAAGGGAGATGCTCTA
>CAJWGK010000083.1 GCA_913030895.1 uncultured Flavobacteriaceae bacterium
ATATATATAAAATTAGTGGTTCTTTGATTTCAAAAATAAAAGCAGATAAAGTCATAGACATTTCTGAATTGGAATCTGGAGTATATATAGCTAAGCTAAACCAATATTTCACGAAGCTAGTCAAACAATAAATGTCAAATACCATTAGCTAATATGAATGTATTTAAATTACTCTTTCTAATTCCTATCTCTTTATTTATAATCGGGTCAGAGCCTGTTAAACCATCAAAAAAATACAATGTGCTATTTATTATTGCAGATGATTTAAACTGTGCTATTGGTGCCTACGGAGACTCACTTGCTTACACTCCAAACATTGATAAACTTGCAAGAAAGGGTGTCGTTTTTACCAATGCACATGTACAGTACCCATTATGTGGACCTTCCAGGGTTTCTTTAATGACAGGTTTATATCCTGATCAAACAAAATCAAAACAGCTTCGCTTATATGTTCGCCAAACAATTCCAGATGTCATAACACTGGGGCAAAAGTTAAGGATGGAAAATTATCATTCTGTACGTGTTGGCAAGATTTATCATTACCACAATCCTAGAGACATAGGGACTGCTGGTCACGACGACTCATATACGTGGGATCGTACAGTAAACCCATATGGAAGAGATAAATTTGATCAGCATAAGATTCAGGCATTAAAAGATAATTGGAACGGAGGTACCTTAAGTTGGCTAGAGGCAGATGGTACAGATTTGGAACAAACTGATGGTATAGGCGCAACTGAAACGATATCTTTCTTGGATGAATTTGCAAAAAGTGGTGAAAATTTCTTTTTAGCTTATGGTCTCTACCGTCCTCACGTTCCGTTTGTTGCACCCAAAGCATATTTTCATTTACATGAGAAAACTGATTTTTCTATTCCAGAAAGTGATGATTCATTTCTTCAAACCATACCAAAACCTGCTGCGTTATCTCTACGTAGTAAAGAAGAACAAATAAATATTGAAAATGAAAAAGCGCGTTATATCAAGCGTGCTTATTATGCAACAACTAGTTTTGTAGATGCTCAAATTGGAAGGGTGCTGACTAAGCTTGAAGAAACGGGATTAGATAAAAATACGATTGTTGTGTTTACTTCTGATCACGGCTTTCACTTAGGAGAACATGGTCACTGGCAAAAACAAACATTATTTGAATCCGCTACAAGAGTTCCTTTGATTATTGCAGGTCCTGCAATAGAAAATGATATAGATAATGTTAATGCACCTGTAGAGTTAGTTGATCTATACCCCACAATTATGGAATTACTTGAAATTCAATCGCCAAAATTTTTGCAAGGGAAAAGTTTAAAGACTTTTCTAGAAGGTTCACATGAGCCTACCCGCAGGAGTTCATTAACAGAACTTCAAATAAACACCCCGATTGGTATGGCACAAGGGTATTCAATTAAAACAATGCGTTTCCGCTTAAATCAGTGGAAGTTAAACGATGATATTTCATATGAATTATATGATCACAAATATGATTCAGCTGAAATAAATAATGTCTCAAATCATAAAGATTATGTTAGAGAATTAGATTCATTAATTAAAATATTAAATGATAAAATTATTGCAGCAAAAAGATACCCCAATGGGCTTGGGCGACAACTAAAAAATGCAAGACCTTACAAAGAGCCTAAAAAAATCTCTAGTAAATATTAATGGTTAATACTTACATAATATCAAACATAAAAAAGGAGAACCGATTCTTGTGAATCAACTCAGTGAGAAATCATTATAATATTCCTGATCGTCTTTTGATATTAGGTGTGGTTAGCAAAAAAATTCAAAATGCAATGGTACAAGTGAGTTATAAATAAACAAATGTTACCTTTATTGAAAGAAGTCAGGACGTGAATAAGAGCAATTATATACCGATTTATACGCACAAGTGGAAAGGTAAGCTAGTGGGTCATTACAACTATGAGGGGATGATAAAAATAGGGCAGTTATTTTATAAAAACTATTTTGCTAACTACTTAAAATCAATACTTCAATGAAAAAAATTCTGATCCGATTACTTTTTATTTCAAACGCAATCTTGGGTTGTTCTTCTGTTGAAAATAGACCTAATATCATTTGGATAGTTTGTGAAGATCAATCGCAAAGTTTTTTTCCTATGTATGGCGATAATACAGTTGAGTTGCCAAACTTGAAAGAGTTGGCAGAGGACAGCGTAATTTATGAGAATATGCATGCAACTACCCCTGTTTGTTCTCCAGCACGTAGTGCAATAATCACGGGGATGTATCCAACTTCTTTAGGAACTCATAATATGCGTGCCTACAACGAAGGGAGACCAACCAATCAGCCACAACTAAATATTCCAAGTTATTCCCCATCATTTCCAGCATATATAAAGCCCTTTACAATGTATTTACGACAAGAAGGTTATTACTGTACAAATAGCAACAAAGAGGATTATAATTTTAAAATTAGTGAAGATACATGGGATCAAAGTTGTAATTATTGCCAAGGTGCTGAGAAAGAAGATATTCATTGGAGAAATCGTTCACCTAATCAAGCTTTTTTCTCTGTTTTTAATTTTCAAATTACACACGAGGCACAGATATGGGAGCAGGCGAATAATGATTTATTGATTAGTGTAGATGATGTTAGTGTTCCACCATATTTTCCTAACCATAAAGCAGTGAGAAAAGATATGGCCATTAATTATAGCAACTTGATTAGAATGGATCAACAATTGGGAGAACGCATCAAAGAGCTAAAGGATGAGGGCCTTTATGATGATGCGTATATCTTCTTTTATAGTGATCATGGCGGACCATTCCCAAGGCATAAAAGGGCAATCTACGACACTGGTGTAAAAGTTCCATTTATGATTAAATTCCCGAAGTCAAAAGGCGCAGGAAGTCGTGTTGATGCATTGTTAAGTTTCATTGACCTTGCACCAACTGTTCTTGATATCGCTGGGATCGAGATACCAAAGTATTTACAGGGTATGTCCATTTTGAATACGTCAGATTTTGAGCGACAATATTTGGTGACAGCTTCGGATCGTTTTGACGAAGAGGTTGATAGAATCCGATCTTTAAAAACAAAAAAACTTAAATTAATTAAGAATTATTATCCGAAAAATCCACATGCATTACCCGTGGCCTATAGAGAAAAAATGCCAATGATGAACATACTAAATGAATTGAACAGTCAAGGCAAATTAGATGATGACCAAAAAAAGTGGTTTTCTACTCCTAAGCCCAAGTTTGAGCTCTATGATTTAAAGAATGATCCTTACGAATTAAATGACTTATCATCTAAAGATGAGTTTAAATTAATTGTCAAAAAAATGGATTCAGTTTTGAATCAATGGATCTTTCAAACAAATGATTTGGGGGAATATCCCGAATCTTTTGTGATTCAAAATTCAACTTTATGATCGGATATGCAACTTGGGTATGCAGCCATAGATATGGTATCATTACCTCATGGTTTGTATGTTGTAACACTACAAGCAAATGGTATGCAAGAAACCAAAAAAATCATAAAGGCTTAATTGTTTATATTACCTACTTAATATGAATATTCGCTACATGTCGATTTTACTTTTTGCTTTGGCCTGCCAGCAAACCCCCAAACAGCCACAGACAGCCGGCCATAGTTGTACCCCCACACAAAGTCGATTTAATTCACCTGTCAGCACAACACCCCAAGAATCAAACGAAGCCAACAAAGAGGGTATGGTTTTAATCCCAGGCGGGGCTTTTTCTATGGGCGGAGATGACGATCAGGCTTGGCGAGATGAGTATCCAAAGCATGAGGTGGTGATTGATTCCTTTTGGATGGATGTCCATGAGGTGACAAACGCGCAGTTCGCAGCTTTTGTTGAAGCGACTGATTATGTAACCACTGCTGAAAAAGCCGTGGATTGGGAAGAAATTAAAAAAGAATTACCCCCCGGAACCCCAAAACCAGATGCGAGTCAATTGGCACCAGCATCATTAGTTTTTGTACCTACAGATAAACCCGTCTCTCTGAGAGATGTAAGCCAGTGGTGGCAATGGCGACAAGGCGCCAATTGGAGGCAGCCTGAAGGACCAGGCAGTTCTACAGTTGGAAAAGAAAATCATCCTGTCGTGCATGTCAGTTGGTTTGATGCGGTTGCTTATTGTGAGTGGGCAGGTAAACGACTCCCTACAGAAGCCGAGTGGGAATATGCCAGTAGAGGCGGATTTAAAGATGCAGTCTATGCTTGGGGCAATGAAGACTTACGCTCTGGAACATCCAAAGCCAACACGTGGGAAGGGTCTTTTCCTTACAAAAACGATAAGATTGATGGCTTTTACTTCACAGCACCCGTACAAAGCTATCAGGCAAATAACTACGGCTTATATGACATGGCAGGTAATGTATGGGAGTGGTGCGCCGACTTATACCACGAAGACTACTACAAAACCTTAGCTGGAAAAACTACCCACAACCCACAGGGGCCAGAAACCAGCTATGACTCCAATGAGCCTTATGCATTAAAGCGTGTTAGTAGAGGCGGTAGTTTTTTATGCCACGACAGTTATTGTAGCGGTTACAGAAACAGTATGCGGATGAAAACCACGCCGGATACGGGAAGTATGCATACTGGGTTTAGAACAGTGGTATCTGCGCTTTGATTCTTTTATCTCCTTTTTTTGAAGAGATTCGCTATTTATATTAGGTTTTTCTATGTCTAAGGATATACCAAAAACCGTATAATAATCGATTTTAACACAGTTTCAACGTTTCTAATACGATTTACTACGGTTTACATTATTTCTGGCCGGTCTGTTTGATTGATATTGGAATATTATTTTATAAAATAATCTTTATTTTCTACA
>CAJWGK010000084.1 GCA_913030895.1 uncultured Flavobacteriaceae bacterium
TAATGATTACTAAAATATAAAAAACCTTGTAAAGATTGGTATCCCAGCCATAATATCCCTTCCGCTAAAGCAATAAAACGATTTATTTTTTTTATATATTATCGACGACTAAAGACCCCAATCTACACTTCTACCGCAAACCTACGTGCGGGTCTTTAAACTATATTTTTTTCGATTAATGAAAAATAAACGCAATGGCGTTTAGCTGGCTATTTTGGTTGGCTATATGTCATTGGGTGGGGATATTTTATAGTTGTGCTTCATGCAAAAAAGAGAAAACGAAATGTTTGCCAATAAGGAAATAAAAAGCCCACCGCACAAAGCAAAGAGTGCTAACGCACACATTGCTTTTTTGCTAACGATAACAAAATTGAATAAAGACTTTTAAGAGATAACATGGCCAAAAAAAAGACCAAAAAAAAGATAGAACAATACGAGCACAGCAAAGATGAACGTGCCAATATTCCTCATGTTGGACTGGTAACTCCTGCAAGTGACCCTGACACAGGAGCAAAAAATAAACATTCGAGCCGCTGATTATAGATTTGTGGATAAAGTGAAATTCTATAAAGGCTATATTAACAGCAGGGGATACGAAATAGAAGGCACAAAAATAGAAGAGCTTTTGGCATTGTCAAAGAAATCTGATTTTATAGAAGAGGATATTGAGGAGCGTAAGATCAAAATAATTGACGGCTTTATTTCTTATTTAAAGGACTATGATTTAATCAAGGAATAAACGTACGCACAAGTTATATCAAATGAAACACGATAATTTGACATTCAAATTACTGACAAATGATAACATTCGTGAGATTGTTGTTCTAGGCCAACAATTACACCAAAAATTGACTTTAAAACAGGTTGAGGAATATCAAAATCAAATGTTTGAGTTTTCTACTTACAATTGTTTTGGATTGTTTTTAAACGATCAACTCATTGGCATTTCAAGTGGATGGATAACCATAAGGTTGTATTCAGGAAAGCAGTTTGAAGTTGACAATGTAATCATTAACAGCAGTGATCAATCAAAAGGCTATGGCAAGAAGTTTTTTGAGTTTATAGAAAATTGGGCAAAACAAAATGGATGCAAGACGATTGAATTGAATACTTATGTTAAAAACTCAAGGAGTCATAAATTTTATTACAATATAGGGTATTCAATAATTGGATTTCATTTTTGGAAACACCTAAGGGGTGGAGATTAACTTTTACAAAGTTTTTAGCCCTGCTAGCAATTGAGAAATAATATTAAAACCAAAGAAAGAATGAATCGTTTTAAACTTTTATTTGTGCTCTTTTTCATCAATACGATATTGTATTCTCAGGATATTAAAAAAAAATGGGGGTCATCAGTTTATGTAGATTTAAATAGTACATATGAAACAAGATATACCCATGGATCGTCCGTGCATTATCCAAATTATAGCGGCAGTATTGAATTAGTATATAATTTAGATTATAAAATCTTTAGGAGATTTAGTTTTGGAAGCTTAGTGAGTCTTAATAGGTTTTTAACTCCTAAAATTTCATCATTAAAAATAGGAGGTGCAATTAAATACTATTATTTACAAAACAAATATCATTTTGTTACTTTTCATATAGCTTCACATTTCCCTACGGATTCAGATAGGTTTAAGCGAGGTCACCAGGTTCGTTTGGGGCAGTTTTTTGATTTGAGTAATTTGTTGGGGCAAAGACTTCTCATCGGGTGTTATTATAATTTAGATAAACTAAATTTAGAAAATAGTAGCCCTCTACTTGATGGCCTTTTAAAAAACATTTCCTATTCAACGCTATTGACAGATTCATGGGGTGTAAGTTTGGGGTTAAAATTTTAACATAACAGACTGAAAAACGACAAGTGGGTTTTTTGCACCATCTGCGTTTGTACAAATCGTTAAAATAGAATTAACTGGGTGTCATCGCTCGGTTAAGATCAATACATTTTAATCCAATGATCATGGATTTTTTTGCGCTATTTTTTCCAAGGAATCTCTAATCTGAGTAAGTAAAACAATATTTTTTGGCGTTTCAACAGAAGCCTCCCCTACATCTTCAGACTTTCTTTTTAAGGTATTGAAAAATTTAATGATGATGAATATTGTAAACCCAACGATAAAAAAATCTACAAGCGTATTAATAAACAAACCATAATCGATTGAAACTTCATATAAATCTGATGTTCCCTCTCTTAAAATTATTTTTTTTTGTTGGAAATTGACCCCATCAGACAATAGAGATAAAGGAGGAAGTAAAATGTTCTTCACCAATATGTCCACAACCGCGTTAAAGGAAGCACCAATTACAATTCCAACTGCCATTTCAATCATATTGCCCTTAATGGCAAATTCTTTAAATTCTCTTAATATTTTCATATAGCTATCGTTTACAAGTATTTATCTACAAAAATAAATTTTTCATTAGATAAAGAATAGCCTTTAAGGGTTCAGTAGTACTGGTAGGGGTTAATTTTAACCATGAATAGAATAAAAAAATTGCATTCTTACTCAAGAATAGCGATTAGCGTTTCTGTGATGAGGAACAAACAGCCTGAGTTTTTTGCGAAATGGGTATATTTACTTTTTTAATCTGTGTATAGTAAATAAATTTTTGCTGATGGTAAAAGTAAAAACTCATGGCAGTTTAAAATATACATATGGAAAAATCAAAATCTGACCTGTCCAAAGAATAGTCAATAATAACAACTGAACCGCTATTGTAATGACAAAACAAACGCTCTTTTTTATTCTAATTCAATTTATGGCTGTTTTGACCGCTACGGCTCAAAATAGTAATATGACCAAGATCACTGTCCGAAGCACTTCCATTGAAAGCAACCTAGTAGAGGACGGTCCGGAAGTTAATGTCGGCGTTTTTTTACCTCCTGGTTATCATAAAGATTTAAACAAAAGATATCCCGTGATGTACTGGTTACACGGTTTTTCGGGATGGAAAAATACCTCTGGAAAAACAGGATGGGGAGAAAACAGGGTCAATGCTATCGTCAAAATGATGAAGGCTGGAGAGGTCAAACCGATGATCATTGTAATGCCAGACGCAGCCAATAGTTTTGGGGGAAGTTTCTATACCAACTCACTTGCTACAGGGAACTGGGAAGATTTAATTGCCTACGAGCTGCCAAATTATATTGACGCAAATTATAGAACCATTTCAAAACCCGAAAGCCGAGGCATTGGCGGGCATTCCATGGGCGGATCTGGTGCCGTAAGAATAGCGATTAAACATGCGGATATTTTTTCAGCTGTCTATGGTAGTGGATCATGTTGTTTGTCTGATTTAGACTTTTTATTTAATGATAGGATCATCAGAGAAACCCTCAGTATCGATAGTTGGGAAACTAGGATGAAAGGCAGTTTCTACGCAAAGGGAATGCTCGCCGTTTCAGCAGCATACTCCCCTGATCCTGATAACCCTCCTTTCTATGCTGACCTACCCTATGAGCTGTCGGGTGATTCTCTTTTAAACAAAGAAAGCGTAAAAGCAAAATGGGCAGCAAATACCGTGCTGTGGATGGCGGATCAATACATTTCTAACCTTAAGCGACTAAAGGGAATCTACCTCGGAGTAGGGACAAGAGATCCTTATATTTCGGGGAGTATAGCGTTTTCCGCCGCCCTGAAAAAATATAAAATCGAGCACTCCCTAGATGTATTTGAAGGTGGACACGGCGACAAACTCAATGAGCGTATTGTAAATAATGTTTTACCCTTCTTTTCTGAAATACTAATGAGTGAGTAGTGATGTAAGCTTTATGCTACTCAGTTCTCCATTAAAAAACCCTCCACTTGGGAGGGCTTAAACAATTCTTTTAGAAATTTGAGATTTTAAAAATTATCTTTCAGACAATACCAATTTAAAGACTTCTTGTCTTAAATTTTCTCTAATCTCACTCATTGGAATAGCTCGAGTAGAATTACTAGGTTTTGGCGTTTCCGAATACCTTTTCATAATATCCCCATAAGACTCGTAAAAATCAGCAGTGATATAATCTGTCTTATCCTGTCCAAAAGGCATTGCCAAGGGGTAAACAATTTTGTGGAGCCCCCAGCCCTTAATAAATTTATTTTTTTTGTGAATTGGCATAAATTGATTTAATTCCATTTGTTCATATTCGTATGCATTTTTTTTCACATCCATAAAATTTAGAACTACAAAATTTGTTGGTTTTTGTCCAGCAGCAGGAACAAATCCTCCTTTATAAACAGTCTCTATACCTCTAGCCCTCACATGTTTTGGACGTAATTTATTAGCCGAACTCCACTCGTCTTTTGAAAACACATCCTGAGGACTAATGCCTATCATCCCTGGGTGATTAATTGGTTCTAAATGTGCATATACGAAAGTGGTGTGTCCCTCCTCTTTAGGCGCTTGAACTTCCCACATATCCCACGCAATTTTTGAACCTGAATCAATATTGGCTTTATGGACTTTAGACCAATATTTTTTCTCGTGTTCAATTACATCTTTTACATCACTATTTTTATAAGTGACATAATGAAGTCTTACAAAAAAATCATCTTGTGAAAATCCAAAAGATGAAGAAAATAAAATAATAAATAT
>CAJWGK010000085.1 GCA_913030895.1 uncultured Flavobacteriaceae bacterium
TAAAATATTATTTAACTACTAAATCTATTTATATGAGAATTTTCTATTTTATTTTATTACTTACATTTACTTCGTGCACTACTGTTAAAAAAACAGAGCCAACTGAAAAAACGGCCGAAGGCTTCTTTTTTGGAAATAAAGCTTATTTTTCTATCGGAGATGGTTCGAGTGTTGATGTATTTCAATCGTTTATTCAAAAACACAACGAAAAAGATTTCGATGGATTAAGAGAATTAATTGCTGACTCAATCAAAATTAGCGGACCAAAAGGAAAATACCTCGTTGGTGCAGATCAACACATAGCATACCTTAAAGAGTGGTTGTCATCAGGAGAATTTACCTGGGAGGGAGTTTGGGGAGCTCCAATAAAATTTATGGGGGTTGATGATGGATCTAGTACTGTAATCAGCTCTTTGAATGTAAAGATGAAAGTGGCGGATTCCACTTCTTATATCAATGACCTAATTGTTGCAAATGTAAAAGAAGGTAAGATTAATCAATTTTGGGTACATCAAAGAGAATATACCCCGACTGAACTAGCACAAATAAATAGTGTTGGTGATGGTTCGGAATAATTAGCCTAAGTTTTTGGCTTTAAAAAAACCTCCTTTAAAGGAGGTTTTTTATTTATTTAAACTAGGAGAATTTCAATTATTCGACCGGACAACAGGGCTTCTCGCACTTGGATAAGCATCCAATATTTTGATGAGTTTTTGTAAAACAATTTTATTTTTCGTTGCTATGTTAACTGTCTCTTTGGGGTCGTTTTCATAATCGTATAATTCATACACGACCTTGTTTTTATTTTTTAAATTAGTCCAGCGAATCATTCTGTATCTTTTATTTCTGATCGCCTCTCCGATATTGTTATTCCTAATAAATGAGTGGTAAATATGATCTTTAACAATTACATCTGGGTCTTTCAGAAGGGGGCTAAGGCTTTTTCCGTCGAGTTTATATTTTGTCTTTGTCTCTGGCAGTTTAAGGCCTGCCAAATCAATCAGTGTGGGATATAAATCTACGGTTTCAACAGTTTGGTTACACAAACTTCCGTCAATTGTAATACCTGGGGCGCTAATAATCAATGGGATTCTTGTGGCCTGTTCATAATTGGTGTGCTTTGTCCAAATGCCGTGATCTCCTAAATGCCACCCGTGGTCGCCCCACAAAAGAATTATGGTATTTTCATCTAAACCAAGTCTTTTTACCTCTCTCATGACTCGTCCCACTTGCTCGTCCATGTAGCTAACACTCGCATAATACCCATGGATCAAATTTCGTTTTAATTCCAAATCAAAAGGAGTACTATTGTTGGGATTGATAGGTTTAAAATTATTGATTTCACCTCCTTTTTTTACTGCAAATTCCGGTGCACCCTCTGGGGGAAGTTCATATTCAGGCAAAGGAAGTTCGTTTCTATCATACAAATCCCAATATTTTTTCGGAACACTAAAAGGAAGATGTGGCCTAGCAAATCCGATTGCTAAAAAAAACGCTTGATTTTCGCGCAATGATTTTAACCTTTTGATGGCATGTCTCGCTACCCGACCGTCTGCATATGCTTCATCTAAAACATCGGGAGCTTCCCAGGCTGCTCCTCTAGGTAGACTTTTTATATCAATTTTTTCATCAGCATAAAGGTTGTAATTTTCAAATAATGCTTCCTCTCTGGTCAATTCACCATTATTACTTTCAGGAACTATGTATTCAATTACTTTGTCTTCTAGGTGAGGGACACTCCATGATGCTTTGTCATTTGTATTGCCATGACCAACATGATATACTTTCCCTATAGCTTCGCAATGATAACTATTATTCTTAAATACTTGGGGTAGTGTTTCAATATTGGGATAAATCTCCCTAAAGTTGATGCCAAACCTATATAAACCGGTAGATGTTGACCTCTTGCCAAGCATTAAATTATACCTTGAGGCAACGCAAACCGCCTGATTTGCATAAGCCATATTAAATCTCATTCCCTCCTTGGCTAGCTGATCGATATTCGGGCTTTTTGAAAAAGAATCATCATAAATACCTAAAGTAGGTTTAAGATCATCTACTAAAATCAGTATGACATTTGGTTTTTTTTGATCTGTTGGGATGCCTTGACCAATGACTTGAATAATAAAAAAATTTACAAAAAGAAATAGGCTAAACTTATTAAATGCCCGATAATTAGAATTTGTACAAACCATAATCAAACTCGCCCTTTTCTGTTGGGCTTTCTATCTTAAGTGCAATAATATTTGTTCCAACTTTCAATTTATTGAGGTGGTGAGTTAGGTTAATATCGTCATAGTGGCGTTTAGTTCGCAAATATTTTTCCAACACCTTTTTGCCATTGATATAAATAGTTACATCACCATTTCCATAAAACTTTAAGGCTAAATTATCTGGGATTCTATCTATTTTAAAAGTTTTATAGGAGTAAGCTGAATCTCCCGGTTTTAATTGAACGGGGAACTCTTTAACTTTAAATTGCGTTTGCTTTTTTGGTTTTAATTCCCAGTTTAAAGGAGGGGCTTGGTAAGTGATCTTTTTACTTGATTTGTTGACTTCAGCATCCTCAAATAAAAACACAGCCTTTTGAAAATCATTAAACAATTTTTTATGATTTATTTTAGTGGATTCTATTGGCAGTTTTGTTACTTTTCTGTCATAGGTCAAAATACCGTTTACTTCAATTTCAACATCCGAAGTTTGTGTATAAATGGCTGCTGCTAAGCCTCTTGCCCGCTCTCCGTGTAAGTTATATACCACTTCATTATAATCACTGATATAACTTTCTGAGGTTTTAGAAACCCTATAACCCCAATTTTTCTTCGAGTTATCCCACATATGATTAACCACAGGCAGACCATAACCTCCAAATTCGCCTAGAACTACCGCTCTTCCCTTATTTTGTGAGGGTGGCTCCATTCCAGGACCAGGATATTGATGAAGGTCTATAAAATGGCCAACTCCCCTATCTTGCCAGCCACTGATACCATTCACTAATCGGGTAGGATCATAATTCATCGTCCAATCGGTAATCTCTTTACTTTGAAACTGACCCATACCCTCATTAAAAGGAACCCAAACTACGATACTAGGGAAAAATTTAAGATGGTCAATGATGTTTTTCCACTCATTTTTAAACAGGGCTGCGGTTTCAATTGGTCTATTCCAATCCTCTTTGTCGCCTGGCCTCACATGTTGTTCAGGATGATGGTTATGTAAGAAACCTGAAGGCATGTCTTGCCATAATAAAAAGCCTAGCTCATCGGCTTGATGATAAAAAATGGCTGGCTCCACCTTAATGTGTTTTCGAATGGTATTAAAACCAAGCTGTTTTAAAACTTTCATATCGTAAACCATAGCTTCTTTCGAAGGAGGCGTCAAAAGTCCATCAGGCCACCATCCTTGGTCTAAAGTGCCCCAATGAAATAACTCTTCATTATTTAAAAACAATTTTGTAAATCCATTTTTATCTAGACCAATAGCAATTTTTCTCATGGCAAAGTAGGAGGTGATTTTATCTAAAACATCTCCATTTCTTAAAACGTCTATTTCAATATCATATAAATTAGGATGATCAGGAGACCAAAGCTTAGTATTGGGTATATGAATATTTATCGGCTCTTTTGAATCAAAAGTTTGAGTTGATACTGTGGCATCATCTTGAGTTATTTTAATCAAAAATTTTTCATTTCCGATACCATTTTTCAAATCCAGTAAAATCTTTACTTTCTGTTCATCAATATCAGAAATAGTATTGATCTTATTTATATGTGTTTTTTCAACTGCCTCCAGCCATACAGTTTGCCAAATTCCTGATACAGCAGAATACCAAATTCCTCTTGGTCGAAGGGTTTGCTTCCCACGTGGCTGCGTTCCAGTGTCGGTAGGATCCCAAACAGAAAGCTCTAATTCTTGTATACTTTCTTCACTATTTATAAAGCGTGTAATATTGTATGAAAAAGGATCGTTTCCTCCTATATGCGTACCTACTTCAATATCGTTAATGTACAAAGTAGATTTGTAATCAACTGCACCAAAGTGAAGAATGATTTCTTTCCCCTGCCAGTCAGATACATCAAATTTAGTTCGATACCACAGCACTTCAACTGGTAACAACTCTTTCCCTACTCCCGATAAACTTGATTCTATAGCAAATGGTACTAAAATTTTTTCTTTGTATTTTATTGGTGCAACCATTTTTCTGGGCATTCTGTGCAAAATCGCATATTCCCAAAGGCCATTGAGATTTTTCCAATCTTTTCTAACCATTTGAGGTCGTGGATAATCCTGCCAAACATTTTGGGGTGTAATTTTAGAAGTCCATATCGTCTTTATTTTATCACCCACAGCAGACCATGCAGTCTCCTCCTGAAAATCATCTGGAGTGTATTGTTGTGCGTAAGCTGATGAAATAGATATGATAAAACTTATATAAATTAATTTTTTCACTATATTTTGAGTTTTAATATTGAACTGAATAATATAAAAATTTGAAATGCTTTATATTGT
>CAJWGK010000086.1 GCA_913030895.1 uncultured Flavobacteriaceae bacterium
AGATACAGCTAATAGTTTTATAGTTTTAAAATATTGATAATAAATTATTTGCATTAAATCTTGTAGTATTATTGTATTGAAAAATGTTGTATGAACAAATTTACTCTTAGAATTTGACTTTCCTTAATCACCGCCACCACATGCTGTGATTTGATTCGAAAAATTTGTTTATGTTTAGTTGTTTGAGCGTGGCGGTGATAAGGATAAATTAAAAATAGGGAAAACATTCAAATCTTCCTTTAAATTCCCCCTTTAAAATAATTTTTTAAGATCCATTATTATTCAGCTTGAGATTATTTTCAGTTGAAAACATTATCATTTTTTGCATGAGTTCTTCTACTTTCTCGGGATTATCCCCTGCAGTGTTATAGCTTTCACCTGGATCATTGTCTAAATCAAAGAGTTGTAAGCCATCGTCTGGGGTTAATCGCAATTTCCAGTGACCGAACCTAAGTGCCTCTAATTTCATTCCTCTACAGTAATAAAATGGGGCTTCGGAAAGTTGTTCGTTTTCTGTAAGTACAGGCATCATGCTTCTACCATCAATAATTTTGTCTTGAGGTAATTTTGACCCTGTCAAAGCAACAATCGTACTAAAAACATCCATGGTGTTGTAGGATTGACGATTAATGACATTTTGCTTAAATTTTCCAGGAAAGCTTATGACCGCAGGAACTCTAAACCCTCCTTCGTATGAAGTATTTTTACTTCCCCTAAGTAAACCTGAAGTTCCAGTATTCCAGGGCGCTACACCTTTTTGCACCATTCTTTCAGGGAGATTATTCCAAGGTCCGTTGTCACTTGTAAATACAATGAGTGTATTGTCTCTTAAACCTAGATCTTCTAAAGTTTTAATAATTTCACCTACGCTCCAATCGATCGTCTCAATAACATCTCCATATAATCCGCCTTTGGACTTACCTAAAAAAGGTTCACTGGCACTAATCGGTAAATGCGGCATACTATGGGCGAGATACATAAAAAAGGGTTGATCTTTATTTTGCGCTATGTAATTTATTGCTTTTTGGGTGTAATCCACTGTAAGGTTTTCTTGATCAAATCCGATTTCATTTTTCGGCTGATTGTCCTCATACAGAAACAGTCGGTCATTTGGTGTGAGCCATGGACACCAAGGTAAAATCATATCATTGCTGTAGGGCAGTCCATAAAAAGCATCGAAACCACGGTTAGTTGGCAAATACGCATTTTCATGTCCAAGATGCCACTTTCCAACTGCATAGGTATTGTACCCGTTTGATTTCAGAATACTTGCTAGAGTAACTTCTTCAAGAGGTAAACCGTCAGTAGAAGTAGGCCCAAAGTTTGATGGTACATTCCTAATCGGATATCGACCAGTCAAAAGCGCAGCTCTGGAGGGGGAACACACAGAGGCAGCCGCGTAGAAGGATGTGAAACGAACACCTTCTCTAGCCAATTGATTTATATTTGGGGTAGCAATGTTTGGGTTGCCATAGCACTCTAGATCACCATACCCCATGTCATCTGTAAAAATAACAACAACGTTGGGTGCCAACTCAGGGTTTTCCTTTGGGCTTGAACAACTTTCTGCAATCAAAAAAACAAAGCAAAGGACAAAAAAACGACTCATTATTTAATTTTTGGTTTCAATATAAAATATTCCTATAAATTACAATTTGAAATTAATTTTCAAATCGAGAATTAAAAACGATGAATTAGATTAAAATTCTTTTACCATCACTTGCTGCTGAGGCGAAAATTGCATCAATAACTTTCATATCTCTCAAACCTTCGTCACCTCCAGTATTTAAATGAGGCACACCATTGATAAGGTGGTTTGAGATGCCATCCATATGAAGCGCCTGCTGATTAACTTGTGGGAAATCAAAAGAATAACCACGTGTATAGCCAGCAATCATATTGTAAGTGTAAGAGGGACTCAAACGTATAAATCCTTTCTCTGCGGCTACAAAAAGATGATTGGTTGAGGCAGAGAATGAGGTAGTACAACTAGCCACAGCTCCACTGGGAAACTCCATTTGCCAAACAATTAACTCATCAACCTCACTAAACTTGACTTTGTCTGTTTTATATTCTCTTGCGGTCACAGCGATAGGCTCCTCCCCGATGGTGTACCTTGCGCCTTGAATAACATAAATACCAACATCCATTAGCGCACCCCCGCCATATAACTTTTTTAATCGCCATTGATTGGGGTTACCAGCACGGAAACCGAATCCTCCTTCGAAATGTTTAATTTTCCCAAATGCTTGCTCACGACACAATCTTATGGTTTCTTGGTGATGTGGTTCATAGTGCAGTCGATAACCTACATAGAGTTCGCGATTGGCTTTTTTACCTGCTGCTATCATTTCTGATGCTTCTTGCGCATTAAGCGCTAAAGGCTTTTCACAGATCACATGCTTACCTGCACTAAATGCCCTAAGTGTAAATTCCTTGTGCATGTTGTTGGGCAATACGATATAGATAATATCTACCTCAGAATTATTAGCAATCGCATCAAAATTTTCATAATTATAAATTTGATGATCCATGATGCCATATTTTGTTTTCCACTGTGGAATTTTGCAAGGTGAACCGGTAACTATAGCTTTTAATTCACACATCTTGGTTTCCAGTAAGGCAGGTGCCAACTGATTGGTGGAATAATTACCCAAACCAACAAGGGCAATTCCTAATTTTTTATTGTTATTGTTCAACAAAGCGTTACCCATTAGATTTTGCGATAACCCAAGCGCTCCCATTGAGGTGATTAGTGTTTTTGTAAACTTTCTCCGTTCCATAACTTTTTAATTAAAAAAAATCAAATAGATAGCACTGGCAACAAAAAAACCTTTGATAAATGCAATCCATGCAATTTGATAAACATTAAGATCCAATCTTAACATGAGTTTTTCTAACATTCTGCGATGCCAATTAATCATACAGCAAAATATAAAATTGTAATAAATAATTTTGAACTATTTTAAAATGATTTTTAATCTTGCAACACTAATAAATCTAATTATGAACAATAAGTGGCTATTTTTCTCAATACTTGGGCTTTTATTCGTAGGGTTTGGTTTATCGTTACTGGGTGAAGCGATCATCAAAAAGTTCAACAACATGGATCATTGGGTGCTTTGGGGAACCATCGCATTAATGGTCGTTAATACTGGTTTGTGTTTTGTAGGTCAAGCCATTATTGAAAAAATCAAAGGAAACCCAAAAAACTAATCGCTTGTGATTAGAGGAGCAATCAAAGATCAAAAAAACAGGTACCAGTTATGGAGGATATGGGATATTGAACAACCCCTAATTCTATTTATTCTGTTAAACCCATCCCACGCTGACGATCAACATGATGATAGAACGGTAAAAAAACTCATCAGCTTCAGTAAAAAATTTGCTTTTGGCGGGTTTTATTTAGGCAACCTTTATGCTTATGTCACCCCCTACCCTTCTCCAGAAATGTTTGTGTGCGACGATCAGACGAATATCAAGCACATTGAAATAATGAAAAAAAAATGCATGAAAACTGTGGTCGGTTGGGGAAACTTAGGCACCTATCCAGAATGGTTAAAAAATATTGTGTGTAAGCCTATGTGTTTTGGTACGAATAAAAACGGAACACCTAAGCATCCGCTCTATTTACCTTCTAATACAAAACTTCAAAAATATTTGGATTGATTAAGATCTGTAGCCTTCACTTCCAAAAGCTTCAGAAGTTCCTTTTTGACAATACTGCCTTAAACTTTCAAGGTATTTTGCCATACTAAAATTCATATTGGCAAAGAAGTCATCATTTTCCTCAAAACCCTCTTGTGTAAATCTAACTCTTGTTTTTTCATCGTTTTGGTCTAGTATGTAGGAAATCTTGTGTCCCACCAAAGGCAAAGAAGTGGCAATACATTCTAAAACTAATTTTTCATTAGCGACCATTTCGATCACCTTCGTGTGAAAATCAACACCTCCAAACTTAAATTCGATTACGCCGTATAATTCAGACACACCGCTAACTTCGGTAGTGTACCAAGCTTTGAGATCATCAATATTTGTTACTGCTTTGAAAACTTTTTCTACAGGGGCATTAATGTGGAATAAGTGGTTGATAGTGTGGCTCATTATGATTAATATTTTAAACAAAATTAGTTAAAAAAATGATTAGCTAACTAATTATAGAACCTAAAATATAGCCAACAACCAAGGCGACTACAACCAACACTTTATATCCACCTACTTGGGCAGCAGACTGATCCAAAAATTTTTCAAATTTTTCTATAAGTTTCATAAAACGAATTTAATACATCAAAAATAATTGCAGCAAAAAGCAACAAGTTAATATATAATAAACTCAGTAAAACTCGAGTAAACAGTAAGATACTAAGGCATTAAAAGAATACAGATTCCCATAAATGCGTAAATGATAAGTGTAAGAATTATCCCAATCCTAGGCATAAAAATAGCTTGTAATAATTTTTAAAAT
>CAJWGK010000087.1 GCA_913030895.1 uncultured Flavobacteriaceae bacterium
ATTAATTATATAACATAAAGTTAAAGTAGTTTTATGAAAGACTAATGAAAAATTTATAATTATTTATCAGTGGAGTATAAGTAAATGAAATCAAATGCAATTTGGGTTTTATTTTTTTAAGAAGGGTCTAAATAACAGTTTAAAAGTTTAAGTGTTTGTTTCGAAAATAACTCAATAGGGTGTAACAACAATATCTTCAAGGTTTACAATAGAATCCGTAAGATTATAATTTAGCTCCAAAATACTTTGAGAAAAAGCGTTGGTGATTACAACAAAAACTAAGACTAGGTAGCGCATAAACTTGTTTCGCCGCAAAAATCGGATTTTTCTTCACATCAAAATAAATAATCAATAAAAAAATCTTTCAAAAAGATTCACACAAATTAAATCTAATAAAACAGTACTGTTAGTGTTCCCTAAAAGTTGTGACTAATGGTTTTTATAAAGCGTATTTATAAAAGTTTCAATCAAAAATTGTTTTAATTACAACGATTGAGTGGTGAAATAGATTCATCCTATATTTTGAAAGCAAATTGTAACTTTATATAATGTTATTAAAACGATTGCCTTACCTTCGCAGCAATGACATTTTCTGACTTGGGGATTATTTCTCCGATACTAAAGGCGATTGAACAACAAGGATATACTGAGCCAACGCCAATTCAAGCACAATCAATCCCTATTCTTTTGGAGGGACACGACTTGCTCGGCAGTGCGCAAACAGGAACTGGAAAAACAGCTGCATTTACGATTCCGATTATACAACGGATTTTTCTTCAACGCAACAAGAAAAAGAAGAAAGGCAGACGGGTACTAAGGGCACTAATTATTTCTCCCACACGAGAACTCACGATTCAAATTGCCGAAAACATTTCTATCTATTCAAGGCATACAGGAGGAAAGAATGTGGTGATTTATGGTGGTGTAAGTCAGCATAAACAAACAAGTGCACTGCGAAATGGAGCAGATATTTTGATCGCCACACCTGGACGTTTACTTGATCTCATAGGTCAAGGTTATATTCGACTTAACAGTATCGATTACTTTGTTTTGGATGAAGCCGACCAAATGCTTGATATGGGCTTTATTCATGACATCAAAAAAATCATTGCAAAACTGCCAGAGAAACGACAATCTCTGTTTTTTTCAGCAACAATGCCCCAGGCAATTTCCGAATTGTCAGACCAAATCTTGAACCACCCTAAACGTGTTACGATCGCGCCAGAGCAGACCACTGCAGAAAAAGTTTCTCAATCTGTTTACTTTGTCAGTAAACCTGATAAAAATGATTTGCTAAAACACCTAGTGTCCGAAAATCCAGTTGCTTCAATATTGGTGTTTTCACGAACAAAACACGGAGCCGATAAAATAGTCAAGGCGCTTCATAAATCCAATATCAAGTCAGAAGCGATTCACGGAAATAAATCTCAAAACGCAAGACAAAAGACACTCCAGCGTTTTAAAAAAAATAAGTTTTCTGTTTTAGTTGCTACCGATATTGCAGCACGCGGAATTGATGTAAGTAAATTGTCTTTGGTTATCAATTATGATTTACCCAATGTCCCCGAAACCTACGTTCATCGAATTGGACGCACAGGGCGAGCCCAAGAAATCGGAGAAGCGGTATCGTTTTGTTCAAATACTGAAAAGAAATACTTAGGGGATATTCAAAAGCTCATTAATCAAAAAATCCCAGTAATTTCCGATCACCCATTTTACAACCCAAAAGATGGAGGTGAATCTGATGCTAAAAAACCTAAAAAACCCAAAAACAGATCGAGATCTTCATCATCTACTCCAAGGGTTTCAAAAAAAAATAGGGGATCGTTTAAAGGGAAACTTAAAAAGAATTCAAAAAGAAAACCGAACTTTAAAAAGAGTTCGAAAAGAAAAAAAGGATAGTATTTATATTGAACAAATCAATGTTGAATTCTATTGATGACATGGTTAGAGAAGTTTTAAACAATGGGGAATATAAAATATGGATTAGTGGTAGTTCACCTCATAAAAGAAGTATAGATTTAGGAATCTCTCAGATCTCTACAATGTTGAATTATTATAATTAATGCAATTTGAAAAATATGAATATTAAAATTTTTATCATTATTCCCATTTGCTCATTTTTTTGTTTTAGTCAAAACAACACACAACTCAATTATTTGAGTAATGATAATCAATACTTAGTTGATTATGTTAATCCTTTAATGGGTACTGACTCCACTTTTGAACTTTCCAATGGCAATACATATCCGGCAATTGCTACCCCCTGGGGAATGAACTTTTGGACGCCAATGACAGCTGAGATGGGTGATGGATGGACATATAAATATGATGACAATAAAATCCGTGGCATAAAACAAACCCATCAGCCCAGCCCTTGGCTAAATGACTATGCTGCCTTTTCGTTAATGGCTGTTACTGGAGATTTAAAGTTTCAGGAAGATGAACGAGCATCTTGGTTTTCTCACAAAGCCGAGACAGTAAAACCTTATCATTACAAGGTATATTTGGCCGACTACGACTCTACTGTTGAAGTTTCTCCATCAGAAAGGGCTGCTCATTTTAAATTTACATTTCCTGACTCTGACAAATCATTTATTCTGCTAGATGCTTTTAGCAAAGGATCAATGGTGAAAATTTTACCCAAGCAAAAGAAAATCATTGGTTACAGTAGGTACAATAATGGAGGTGTACCTGAAAATTTTCATAATTATTTTGTTCTTGAGTTCAACAAAGATTTTGAAGTGACCCATACTTGGGGTGATGATTGGCGTTTAAAAACAAACTCTACCGAAAATATTGGGAATCATGTTGGAGCTATCATTGGATTTCAAACTTTTGATGATGAAGAAGTTGAAGTGAAAGTTGCTTCATCATTTATAAGTCTGGAACAAGCTCAACTTAATTTGTCTCGAGAAATTGGTAAAAATAGTTTTGAGACCACAAAAAATGAAGCCAGAAATGCTTGGGAAAAGGAGTTGAGTCGAATAAAAATTTATGATGATAATTTAGATCATATAAAAACATTCTATTCTTGTTTATATCGATTGTTATTATTCCCCAGAAAATTCTTTGAAATCGATAAAGAGCAAAAGATGGTTCATTACAGCCCATACAATGGAAAAGTATTGCCAGGATATATGTTTACAGACAATGGTTTTTGGGACACATTCAGAGCTGTATTCCCTTTTTTCAATTTGATGTACCCTGAGCTAAATTCACAAATTATGGAAGGCTTAGCCAATACTTACAAGGAGTCTGGATGGCTTCCGGAGTGGGCAAGCCCTGGGCATAGAAATGTAATGATTGGTTCGAATTCCTCTCCGATTATTTCAGACGCATATTTAAAAGGTGTTCATATGAAAGATGTTGAGGTATTGTTTGAAGCCATGCTCAAAAATGCGACCACTTCCAAAAACAGACCAAAATCCAATGGCAATGTTATTAATTCTGTTGGCAGAGAAGGCGTTGAGTATTACAATGATCTTGGATATGTTCCATATAACGTTGGAATCAATGAAAATGCAGCAAGAACACTAGAGTACGCATATGCAGATTTTACATTAGCTAAAATGGCTCAGAAAATGGGTAAAAAAGAACTAGCAAATACGTTTTTTAATAAATCCTTTAATTACAAGAATCTTTTTGATGCTGAGACAAAGTGGATGCGTGGAAAGAATAAAGACGGTGATTTTCAATCTCCTTTCAACCCACTTAAATGGGGGGATGCTTTCACTGAGGGGAATAGTTTGCACTACACTTGGTCAGTGTTTCATGACATTGAGGGTTTAATTGAGCTCATGGGTGGAGATGATACCTTTACTTCAAAACTTGATGAAGTATTTGATATGCCACCAAAGTTTGATGATTCATATTATGGTTTTACAATCCACGAAATTCGTGAAATGCAAATCGTAAACATGGGAAATTATGCTCATGGCAACCAACCGATTCAACATATGATTTATTTGTACAATTATGCAAATAAAGCATACAAGACACAGTATAGAATTAGAGATGTGCTAACAAAACTGTATGCTCCAACCCCAGATGGATATTGTGGTGATGAGGATAATGGGCAAACATCGGCTTGGTATGTTTTTAGTGCTATGGGTTTTTATCCAGTCACTCCAGCAGTAGATCAATATGTTATTGGAAGTCCCTTGTTTAAAAAAGTAGAACTTAGCTTAGCGAATGGAAACAAATTTCAGATTTCAGCACCAAATAACAGTAAAGAAAATGTGTATATCAACTCAGCAACATTGAATGGTGAAATTTGGGATAAGAGCTTTATAAAATTTAATTCTATTCAATCAGGTGGACAAATTGATTTCAGTATGAGCGATAAGCCCAACAAAAATTGGGCTGCAAATCGAGAAAGTGTTCCTTATTCATTGAGTAATACTGATCAATTTAAAAATTGAAATCTAAAACTTAGGTTTAATTTTTAAAAAATATTTT
>CAJWGK010000088.1 GCA_913030895.1 uncultured Flavobacteriaceae bacterium
TGGAAGAAAGAAATTGCTTTGGGATGGTGAAAATATGAAAATTACAAATCTAGACGAGGCAAACGAATTTGTTTCCAAAAAGTACCGTGAGGGCTGGGAACTACCCATTTAATTAATGAAAGATGTTAAATTAATAAGCAGGAACACAAATAATATTTGGGTTCCTGTTTTTTTATCAAAATGTCTCATATAATGAAAAACTATCAAAAAATTAGATCTGAGTTTGAATTATATGGATATAAAATTATTGATTACGATTTTGATAGACCCTGGGGCGGTTTTTTAGTAATTGATGAGGATCAATCACAAAAGTTTGCTAATCAGTTTTTTAAAAGCATAGATGTCGAATCATTAAAAATAGGTGGGAAATTGAGTCCAAAAATTTTAATTGTAAATTCTAACTCAAGGCTTTCATGGCAATATCATTTCAGAAGAGCAGAAATCTGGAGTATACAAAAAGGAGAGGTTGGAATAGTTCGATCTGATAATGACATTGAAAATAAAGTTGAAATATTCAAAGAAGGTGACCAAATTCGATTAAATAAAGAAGAGCGCCATAGGTTAATAGGGCTTCATAATCAGTCATTAGTCGCCGAGATTTGGCAGCATACCGATCCTGATCACCCCTCAGATGAAGAGGATATTGTCCGAGTACAGGATGACTTTGGACGATAAAAAAGTTTTTTCTTACAGTTTTGTTTATAGCTTGTTGATAGAAAAACATATACTTAATAATGATTTAATTTTTACTTAACAATAGTTTTTTTTCTTTGAATAAAAAAATGAAAATCGACATTGACCATTACAAAATTTGTCTATTGAACAATTCGAACATTCAAAAAAAAATTGAGTATCTTATTAGAGAAGAATTTATAAGTTATTGTAAAAGAAAAAAAATAAGTTACCAAGATACTGACGAAATGGAGGATGATTATAAAGAGGTTTTGGATACTTCCATGCATACATTACTTCATGATTTAAATGACTGGTAAAAAATATTATGAGTTTTAAGCATCAGTTAAGATTTCTCGTACTGCTTTTTTTTGGGGTATTAGTTAACGCTCAAAATAAATCCTTTTTTGTTTCCCCGCCTAACTATGAATTAATCAGTACTGATTTACACATTCACACTGTATTTTCAGATGGCTCTGTCTGGCCAGATATAAGGGTCTCAGAAGCAATTAGAGAAGGTCTTGATTTAATATCTATTACTGACCATTTGGAGTACCAACCACATAAATCAGATATTCCTCATCCCGATAGGAATAGATCATTTGACATCGCCAATGCTGCAGCAACGAAAAAATCACTTTCGGTAATAAGAGGAGCAGAAATCACCAGATCAATGCCTCCAGGACATATAAATGCGGTTTTCGTCCAAGACGTGAATAAGCTTTTATTTCCAGACGACGTCTCTGCAGGAATAATTGAGGCTAATAAGCAAAATGCTTTTGTTTTCTGGAATCATCCAAATTGGGCTCGTCAAAGACCAGATGGAATAGCAAAATTAGATCCTTTACATGAGGAGTTAATTGGGAAAGGGCTTATTCATGGAATCGAAGTTGCTAATGAAACTATTTTTTCTGATGAAGCAATAACAATTGCTTTGGAGAATAATCTTACTATTTTAGGAACCTCTGATATTCATGGAATAGCAGACTGGAAATTCAAAATTCCTGAGGGAGGACATAGACCAATTACTTTTGTTTTATCAAGAAGTAAGAGTGTTGAAGATATTAAAAAAGCTCTTTTTGAAGGTAAAACAATGGTTTGGTTCAAGGATTTAATTATCGGTAGAGAAGATCACTTATCAAAAATTGTCAAAGCAAATTTGACTGCTTCAAGCATGTCCTATAATAAAAATGAAATAATTGCTAAAGTAAAACTGAAAAATCAGGCTGCTACGCCACTAAACTTAAGATACAAGGGTTTGTATACCTTTCATGAGGATAGTAGTGTATTTATAATACCTCCCTATGGTGAGAAAACCATATTAGTGAAAACCTTGGAGAGAAAAACGAGCCTTGAACTTCCTTTTGAGTTGCTAAATGGTATAACTGGAGCTAAAAAACATTTAACCTTTTCACTTTTGACCCAATAGAAATGTCATTAAGAATACATCTCTCCCTATTGTCTGTTTTATTACTAAACAATTGTAACAATAAAAAAGAAAGCGTTGCCACTGTAATTAATGAAACTGTGATTTTTGAAACCAAACTTTCCAAAAAAATTGATGAAACCTCTGGCCTAGAGTATTTTAATGAAGGTTTAATTACCCACAACGACTCAGGAGATGATGCTAAATTATATCTATTTTCTCAGACAGGTGAGCTATTGGAAGAGTTTGTTGTCAATGATGCTGTGAACAATGACTGGGAGGATATTGCAATGGATGAGAGCTACCTATACATCGGTGATAGTGGGAATAATTATGGCAACAGAAAAAATCTGAATATCGTAATTACCGACCATCTGAACGGGTTTAAAAAAATGGGAGAAATAAACTTCAACTATGCCCACCAGGAAGATTTTAAAAGTCGAAATAAACATCCCTATGATGCGGAAGCATTAATTGCAGTTGACGATCAATTGGTTTTATTTTCAAAGAATAGAGAGGAGCTTACTACAGAATTATTTTTGATTCCAAAACAAGCAGGTGATTATGAATTAACATCAGTGAGATCGTTTGATGCTAAAGCCCTAATTACGGGTGGAGATTATAATGAAGCGCTGAAAATGGTCGCACTAGTTGGTTATGATCGCGCCAGAAATCAATATTTGTTTACTCTCCAGAACTTCAATCTGAACAGTCTTGAACAGGTTGAAATGAACCGACTCGAATTGCCCTTGAAGGGTAAACAAATTGAAGCCATTAAAATTATAGATGCTAATACTTTTTGGATTACCAGTGAGGATGAGGGTGGTGGTTATCCAATGCTTTACAAAGTCAAACGCTAATTTCCTGGTTTTAAATAAGTCTCAATTCGTTCGAAAATTTGACTTGCTTCAAAGTTTTTCTTTACAAATTCTTGTCCTGCCTTGCCCATTTCTATTCGTTTCTCAGGGTTTAAGAATAGATATTCTATCTTGTCACAAAAGGGTTTTACTTGGTGGGGAGGCGTAAGAAACCCTGAGGATTTATCAACTACTTCTCCATTGCTACTAATATCAAAAGCAACTACGGGCAAAGTACATAAAGATGCTTCTGCTAAGACATAGCCAAAACCCTCCCATAACGAGGGCAATAAAAAAATATCTGCTGACATTAACAAGTCTTTAGGGTTATCGAGAAACCCTAAAAATTCAATCTCTTTTTCTAAATTATTTTCGGTGACCATTGATTTTAGTTGCTCCTCCTGAGTCCCTTCTCCTCCTATTAAAATACGAAAAGTAATTCCTCGTTTTTTTAACGATAAAGCAACAGGAATCAAGAACTCAAAATTCTTTTGTTTAACCAACCGCCCCAATGCAGCTATTGTGAAGACAGAATCCTTCTTATCTCTCACTGGATTATAAGACTTATTGATATAAGCGGCGGTATCAATTCCATTTGGGATTACACTAATTTTATCTGGTGAAACAAGTGAAACTCCATTTGATAAAATAGCATTTTTAGTCGCTTGTGAATTCGTCAAAACATAGCTTATCACCTTTTGATATATCAGACGATTAATAAAATAATTTCTTACAGGGCGATCACTTCCTCGCCTAAATATAATATTTTCGACTCCGGCAATTTTGGCTGCAACTCCTCCACATTTAAGGTCTCGAGAAAGGTTTAATACAATACTCTCAACTCGATTTTTTTTCAAAACTCTCACCAGTGAATTAATTAAAAATGGATTTAAAATACTGAGGTTTGATAATTTAACTGAATGGACAGTGATTCCAGCTGCAGAAGCACGTTTACTCAAGACTGAGTCGAGTTGAGCAATTACTATAACTGCATGGCCTTTAGCATGAAGATAAGAAGCCGTTTCTAGGTGCCATTTCTCACCTCCACCCCATTCATTAACAGTATTTAGAAAACAAAATGAATTCAAATCAAAAAAATCTACAAGCAAGATTAAAGAAAATTAATCTGGAAATTAAGTAATAAAGGATATTTTTATAAGACATCGTCGAACAGTTTCCTCCAACTGATCATGTATGGAAAATTAATTTGATCCTCTTATAATATTCAGAAAATGTTAATTTAAATGTGCCTATCACTAGAAAATTAGCCCTTATAATTTGGTCCCATCGGCAATAGCTAAACTAAAAGCATTAAGGCAAAAAATATAGAACCTTTCGAGCCTTTAATCTCTGCCTGAGCACAGCTGAAAGAAATTTTACTTTTGTCAATCACTTTCATTGAGAACTGAAAATTTATCTAAAATATCTCCTAAATCAACATACTTATA
>CAJWGK010000089.1 GCA_913030895.1 uncultured Flavobacteriaceae bacterium
AATAAATAATTAATTTAATTATGGAAAATCTTTTTAATTTATCTGCTGTAGCACCTGCGATGGCTACAGACGATTATGTAGGGTTTACATTCTTTGTAGGATGTATGGCTATGATGGCAGCATCTGCCTTCTTCTTCTTGTCAATGAATTCATTTGACAGCAAGTGGAGAACCTCTATTTTGGTATCAGGTCTGATTACCTTTATCGCTGCTGTACACTATTGGTACATGAGAGACTACTGGGCAACTAACGCCACGTCTCCAACATTCTTTCGTTATGTTGACTGGGTGTTGACTGTGCCGTTAATGTGTGTTGAATTTTACTTAATCCTAAAAGCTGCTGGAGCAACTAAGCAATTGATGTGGAAATTAATCTTCCTTTCAGTAATCATGCTTGTAACAGGTTACTTCGGAGAAGCAGTTCACACTACTGGTAATGGTCCTGCATTATGGGGTCTTATCTCTGGATTAGCTTACTTTGCAATTGTTTTTGAAATCTGGAAAGGTGGGGCTGCAAAACTAGCTGAAGCTGCTGGTGGTGCTGTACTTTCTGCTCACAAAACTCTTTTGAAGTTTGTATTCATCGGATGGGCTATCTATCCTATCGGATACATGGCTGGAACAGAAGGATGGTACAGTGGTATCTTTGGTGGTCTTCCAATGGATGTTATTTACAACGTTGGTGATGCCATTAACAAAATTGGATTCGGTTTAGTTGTTTACAACTTGGCTGTTAGTTCAAAATAATTTAGTCATTGGCTTTACTAAGCCACTGAAAAAAAATCGCTCTTCGGAGCGATTTTTTTTTACATTCTATTGGGAAGTGAGATACCAAGAAGTTTACTGGCAGCTTTAATATTATTTGCTACTGCTTGACATAGTAGCAAACGCATGGCGCGTTTGGTTGAATCCTCCTCCCCAAAGACACTTACATTTTGGTAAAAGGAATTAAATAACTTCACTAAATCATAAAGATAATTAGCCACCAAAGCAGGGCTAAATTGTTCTCCCGCAGTTTGAATTAAAGTAGGATACTCATGAAGATGCTTTAAAATTTCCTTTTCCTTATCTACAAGTGTTAAATCCATTTCTAACTGAAAATTCATGTCCGGCACTCTACTCATCAATGATTGTATTCGGGCATAAGCATATTGAATAAAAGGTCCCGTGTTACCATTAAAATCAACCGAAGCCTCGGGATCAAACAAAATTCTTTTTTTGGGATCCACTTTAAGGATAAAGTATTTAAGTGCACCCAATCCTATGATATTAAAGAGCTGATCTCGCTCAGAAGTTTCCATCCCATCAATTTTACCATGCTCCTTGGCAATGGCTCCCGCAGTATTTTTCATCTGTTCGATCAAATCATCAGCATCTACTACAGTACCTTCTCGACTCTTCATTTTTCCGCTAGGAAGATCAACCATCCCATAACTGAGATGATAGAGTGAATCAGCCCAAGAATAACCCAGTTTTTTAAGAACTAAAAACAATACCTTGAAATGATAATCCTGTTCATTCCCGACAGTGTAAACCATCCCCTTTACCTGAGGATTATCAACTGCTCGCTGCGTGGCTGTTCCAATGTCTTGGGTCATATATACTGCAGTACCATTTGAACGCAGCAATAATTTCTCATCTAGTCCGTCTGCTGTCAAATCAATCCATACAGAACCATCGTCCTTCCTGTAAAAAACTCCCTTGTCTAACCCTTCTTTAATAATTGATTTTCCCAGTAAATAAGTGTCGCTTTCATAATAATACGATTCAAAATCTACACCCAACTTTTGGTAGGTAACTTCAAATCCATCATACACCCATGTATTCATTTTCTCCCATAGTGCTCGTACCTCTGGGTCATTGTTTTCCCAAGCTAATAGCATCTTTTTGGCTTCATTCAGCAGCGGTGCTTCTTTTTCAGCAACTTCTTGCGAATGTCCTTTCGTTATTAATTCAGCGACTTGTTCGCGGTACTTTGTTTCAAAAAGCACATAGTATTTACCCACCAATTGGTCTCCTTTTAAACCAGAACTTTCGGGGGTCTCCCCTGCTCCATAATTCTGCCATGCCAACATGGATTTACAAATATGAATACCGCGATCATTAATGATCTGAGTTCTGATTACATGTTTGCCATTGGCTTCGATAATTTTCGCAACTGAATAGCCCAAAAGGTTGTTTCGGATATGCCCCAAATGGAGGGGTTTATTGGTGTTGGGTGAAGAGAATTCAACCATAACCGTTTGAGAGTCATCGTCAGCCTTGAGGTGACCAAAATCATTTACTTTTAAAAATTCATTTAAAAAAGTTAAATAATAGCCATCGGAGATGGTAAGGTTTAAAAAACCACTGACCACATTAAAATGGGTAACGAATACAGTATTTTCAATCAAATAACATCCGATTTTCTCTCCTAAAACTGCTGGGTTTTGTTTGGTAAGCTTTAACAATGGGAACATTACTAAAGTGATATCACCCTCAAAATCTTTACGGGTCAACTGAAATTCTAGCTTTTCTATATGTAACTCGAAGGCTTCATTTAGATGGGCTACAACTGCTTGGGAAAGTGATTTTTCTATGGTCTCCATAATTCAAGCCCAAAGATAATTATAAACTGCAAAATACAAGCTGAAGTATTAATTGACTTATCTTTGAAATAAAAATGCTTTTAAACGTCTCTTATAATGAACCGGAGGTTAGAGAAAAGATTGAGACCGCAGTGGGTAAGCCTTTTACCTTAAAAGAGAGATGGGCCATGGGTGGTATTGGCTCGTCAAAACTGGTGATTTCTTCCACCTCTATTGATATTCACAACCTATTGATTTTGGATAACAACCGCAATACATGTAATGTAGAACTACGTCCAAAAGGAATCATCTTGAGATTCCGCAGTCTTTTAGAAACCTATGCTTTGATTATCCCCTATTACAAATTAACCCTATATAAGGGAAAGGCGGAAGAATACTCGATTTACAAAGACCAACAATTTATTAAGGTAATCGCTGACACTAAGGCTACACACAAGTTCTTTTCAAAACTAAGTGCAGAAAAGGCCAAAAACCAGGCTCCTGGTATAGAAGACCTTTAGTGTGGCTAGATACTACGGTGAGTATAACCTGTATAAATTTGTCGTGGACGACCAATAGGTTCTTTATTAAAGCGCATTTCTTTCCACTGTGCAATCCATCCAGGTAAACGACCAATGGCAAACATAACGGTAAACATTTCTGTTGGGATACCCAACGCCCGATAAATTATTCCAGAGTAGAAATCCACGTTTGGATATAGCTTTCGGTCAACGAAATAAGGGTCATCTAACGCTTCTTGTTCCAATTTTTTGGCAATGTCTAAAATGGGATCATCTATCCCCAATTCCGCCAGTACCTCATCTGCGGCAGTTTTAATGATTTTAGCTCGTGGGTCGAAGTTTTTGTAAACACGATGTCCAAATCCCATAAGACGAAAAGGATCATTCTTATCCTTTGCCTTGGCCATGAATTTTTTGGTGTCACCACCATCTTTCCTGATATCCTCAAGCATTTCAATTACCGCTTGGTTAGCACCTCCATGAAGTGGCCCCCATAGAGCAGAAATACCAGAGGCTATGGAAGGAAACAATCCTGCGTGGGAAGAACCGACCATTCTAACGGTTGAAGTAGAACAGTTTTGCTCGTGATCCGCATGCAAGATCAGAAGTTTATTCAAAGCACTTACTAGGGTGGGGCTGGGCTTAAAATCCTTATTGGGCATCTTAAACATCATATGTGCCAAGTTCTCTGTATAAGAAAGATCGTAATTGGGATAATTTAGGGGAAGTCCTTTCATTTTCCTGTGTGTCCACGATGCTAAAACGGGAAACTTTGCTAACAGCATAACGATCGCTTCATGGAAATCCTTTTCAGAATTAATATCTACTGAAGAAGGATTAAAAGCAATCAAAGCCGAGGTCAAGGAGGATAAAATCCCCATAGGGTGAGCCGATTTGGGAAAGCTTTTTAAAATGATTTTAAAATCTTCATCCACCAAAGCATAATCACGAATTTCATCTTCGAACTTATCCAATTGATCAGCCGAGGGTAATTCGCCAAAAATTAAAAGGTAAGCTACCTCTATAAAGGAGGAATTATTCGCCAAATCTTCTATAGAGTATCCGCGATAACGCAAAACACCTTCCTCTCCATCTAGAAAAGTAATTTCACTCTCACAGGATCCCGTATTTTTAAAACCTGGATCTAGGGTAATTAAACCCGTTTGGGCTCTTAATGTTTTAATGTCGATAGCAGCTTCATCTTCAGCGCCCTTTACTAGCGGAAACTTGTAGCTTTTACCTTGATAAATAAGATCAATTTGGTCCTCCATAAGTCAAATAAAAAGAATTA
>CAJWGK010000090.1 GCA_913030895.1 uncultured Flavobacteriaceae bacterium
GACTTATTAAATTCGGATCAATACAGCTTTGTTTATCTTCATTCTTTTCGCAAGAAATACCTACCACAAGCAATACAATAAATAATAAATTTCTCATTTGTTTTGACAAATATAATTGAAAGGTGAATCCTTATAGCTGTTTTTGTAGTATTAAGTTTTACATAAATTTTAAGTACATTTGTCTTTAAATTTACTCGATTGATCCTTAATTTTCAGTCGAATAAATTTTGTTACTCCTCAATAATTAGATTTATTTGAAAAAACTAGCCAACCTACCTATGAATACGTATATCAATATACGTAGTAAAGTTTGAAGATTAATAAACCAATGTTATTAAAGATTACAGGTTGGCAAAAATATTTACTACTACTATTATTAACCCCTTTAATTGTTTCTAGTCAACAGTTTTTCTCATTGGTAAAATCCAAAAATGAAAATATCATTGTGGATGGAATCTTTAGCGATGGAGAGTGGTCCAACGCTACGATTATTCCATTAGAAGTAGAGATTGAACCTGCCAATAATGAATTATCAAAAAAGAAAACCCTTGCCTACGTTACCTATTCTGATGATGCTATTTTAATAGGTATTCACGCTTTTGATGATCCAAAAAATATAAGGGCTTCCGTTCATTCCCGAGATTCCAGAAACTTTTGGAGAGATGATGTTGTCAACGTAAGATTCGATACTTACCGAGATTCAAGAAACAACTATGTTATGGCAGTTAATCCTTTAGGCAGTCAGTTCGATTTATTGTTGGAGAATACGAATAATAGGAGAGCAATTAATACAAACTTTAATATAAATTACGAAACGGCAGGAAGTTTAGTAGCGGATGGCTATCAAGTAGAAATAAGAATTCCTTTTTCGGAATTACCCTTTCCAAATGGTAAAGATCAAATTTGGAATATGAGGATAAATCGTGCGTATTTCGAAAATGGTATTAGAGTAGAAACCAGCAGTCAAGAATTCGATCGCGACAACCTTTGTGTCACCTGTCAAACCACTGATGCTATTGAGTTAAGAGATATTAAGATTGAAAAAAGAAGAGAGATTCTGCCGTACTTTTTTTCATCCTTTTCAGGACTAAAGCAAACACCTAACTCAAAAATGAACTACGGAGATATATTCGGTAGGTCAGGTTTAGGGATTAATTTAGAATTTAATAAAACAACCTTGCTCGAAGGAACTTTAAATCCAGATTTTTCACAAGTTGAGGCAGATGTTACGTTAATTGATATAAATTCTCCGAGATCACTTCGTTACCCTGAAAGAAGACCTTTTTTTAACAGGGGAATGGATATTGTTAGATTCAGCCAGGATATTTTTTATTCAAGATCAATAGTCAGCCCAATCTTCACCAGTAAATTATTAAGCCAAGGTAAGAAATCAAGATTTTTTGCTTTAACGGCTTTGGATATGAACTCCAAGTATGTCATTGGAGGGGAGGATAAAACTGTATCTGCTGATTTAGGTAAAACTTATTCTGGTATGATTAGATACCAAAAAATTTCCAAAAAAACTAGATTTGGATTTTTATCCTCCAATCGATTCTATGAAAATGATGGCTATGGGAGCCTTCTTGGTCTAGATGGGTTGATAGATTTAAATAATTCCTGGAGATTTTCATTTGAAATTTTCAAAAACTTCAATTTGGAGCCAATTTCCAATGCCATTGACAATGATGATATCAGGTATGGAAGATCGTTGAATTTAGATGGAGAGTTTTTTCAGGGACATTCAATTGATCTAAATATAAGAAGAAGTACAGAGCACTTTAAAAATGTTTTATACTATAGGGAGGTTTCACCAAACCACCAGTCAGACCTTGGTTTTATTACCCGCACCAACAGAAGATTAATTTCCTTCACCAATACATATAATAATATAATTGATCGCGATTTTGTTCGTCAATTTGGATTTGAGCTTGACATTGATGCGCAAAAAAACTTCAACAATGAGTTGAATTTAATTTCAATCAATTTAAAAGGTGAAGTTTCTATCCGAGGTAACTCATCAATAGAATACGACTACGATTTAGATACTTTTAAAAACTATTTAGGTTATGATTTTAAGAATACTGGAATAAGTAAACTGAGCTTGAGTTCATCACCGAGTGAATTAATCAACTTTAGTGCACTTCTTGAATGGGGTAAAGAAATTGCTTTTAACGAAAAAGTTCCAGAAATTGGAAGGTTGTTTTCCACATCTTTTTCAATTCGTTTACAGCTGAATAACAATTTTAGTGTTACTCCATCGATCAGAAGTTCAAATCTAGAAAATCTCGAGGACGGGAGTGATTATTTTGATGGATCAATAATGAGAATAAGAACAGTCTATCAGTTTAATAACTTCCTAAACATTAGAATTATTTCGGAGCGCAATACTTTCAATGACAACTTTTTTATACAACCACTTATTCAGTGGACCCCAAACCCATCTACAATATTTTATTTAGGAGGAAACCAACAGACCCTTGCCTTTGAAGATGAGGAATTTGGTCACCCTGAGCTGTTTGATTTTAACCGCAATCAATTTTTTCTAAAATTTCAATACCTGATTGGACTCTAAAGATTCATTTTCTTTAGCTCACTAACTGCATGATTGACTGCCCTTGCTGTCAGTGCCATATAGGTCAATGAGGGGTTTTGATTGGCTGCTGAGGTCATACACGCACCATCACTTACAAAAACATTAGTCACTGAATGGACTTGGTTGAACTTATTGAGCACAGATGTTTTGGGATCACGACCCATTCTGGCAGTTCCCATTTCGTGAATTCCCTTTCCGATAGGTGCATTGGAATCGTTGATCTTGATGTCTCTAAAACCAGTTGCTTCAAGCATTTCCGCCGCCTGATTTTTCCAGTCTTCTTTCATCTTTTTCTCATTTTCTTTAAACTCAGCATCCAATGTAATTTTGGGTAAACCGTACTGATCTAACTTATCGTAGTTTAAAGTCATTTGGTTTTCGTGATAGGGGAGCACTTCACCGAAACCACCCATTCCGATTCTCCATTCACCAGCTTCTGTTATTTTATCCTTAAAGTCTCCTCCATAGGCAAGCTCAGCGACACTTTCCGACCAATAGGTCCGGCTTGCTCCTCCCTGATAGCCATAGCCCCTTAAAAAATCAACCTTCTTAGAGTCGCTATTCACATTTCTAAATCTAGGAATATAGAAACCGTTGGGTCTTCGACCAGTGTAATATTTATCCTCAAAGCCATCAAAGGAACCACTAGCACCACTACCGAGTTGGTGGTCCATGATATTATGACCTAATTCGCCCGAGTCATTTCCCATACCATTTGGAAAACGATCACTTTTTGATTGCATAAGTATGGCTGAGGATGCAAGTGCTGAAGCACATAGGAATACAACTTTTGATTTAAATTCAAATACCTCTTTAGTCATTCTATCAATAACTCTAACACCAGTTGCTTTTTGCGTTTCCGCATCATAAATAACTTCAGAAACAATTGAGTCAGGTCTCAGTGTCAAATTTCCAGTCGCTTCAGCAACTGGTAGGGTAGAAGAATTAGAGCTAAAATATGCACCATAAGGGCAACCCCTACCACATCGGTTTCTATGTTGACAGGTAGAACGACCTGCACCTGGTTTTGTGCCAGCAGTAATGTGGGCTACCCGACCGATGGTTAGCAGTCGGTCATTATAATTTTTAGAAATTCCTTTTTTAAGATGATTTTCCACACAATTCAACTCCATTGGTGGCAAAAATTCGCTATCAGGAAGGTGGGCAAGGTTCAATGACTCGCCACTAACCCCAATAAATTTTTCAACATGTGAATACCAAGGTGCTAAGTCTTTGTATCTAATCGGCCAATCTACGCCATACCCGTCTTTTGCATTGGCTTCAAAGTCCAAATCACTCCAACGATAGGTTTGTTTTCCCCAAATTAAAGAACGACCTCCAACTTGTGTACCTCTGACCCAGTCAAAAGGTTTTATTTCATCGTAATCGTATTCAGAATCTTTATTGTAAAAATGACGGGTAGTTTCATCAAACCCCCATCTTTTTTGTTTGTCATAATCTTTGTCTTTAATCGCTCTGGGTGTTTGTCCAGCATTGGGCATATCCCATGGATCAAGATGCATGGTTGGGTAATCTTCCAAATGTTTTACCATCCTTCCCCTTTCCAAAACCAATGTTTTCAATCCTGCTTCACAAAGTTCTTTAGCTGCCCATCCACCACTTATTCCAGATCCGACAACGATAGCATCGTATTGATTGACATTTGAGTTGTTTATATTCATTTTGTTTGGTTTAGCAATTCAATTTTAACTAAATTAAAAAAATATTTAACCCAACCTTTAATTTTTAATATAGATTAATAAT
>CAJWGK010000091.1 GCA_913030895.1 uncultured Flavobacteriaceae bacterium
CCCGCTTTGAGCGGTTTTTTTTTATTTAATAAATAGTGGAAAAATAAATATTCCATATAGTATTAAAAGGATTAGTCCACCTCTCCATGCCAAATGATTTTTTTTTGAGAAAAAGATTAATGGTAAAACCAAAATGGAAATTCCCAACATCCACCACAAATCATTATTTAACAAACCTTGATCCATCACTGAAAGGGGGTGAATCATTGCCGTTAGACCAAGAACGGCCATTAGATTAAATATATTTGAGCCAATCAAGTTGCCCAGAGAAATTGCTTTTTCCTTATTGAGAATGGCAATAATTGAAGCCGAAAGTTCAGGCACACTTGTGCCCAAGGAAACGATAGAAACACTTATAATTCTTTCACTTACTCCTATATTTTGTGCTAGCATAACAGCACCTTTGATCAAGGTCTCAGAACCCAACCACAGCGAGAAACCGCCAAAAGTAAGTAAAGTCATAATTTTCTTTATCGGCAGAGTCTCTTCAATTACAGTTGCTTCACTCAAATCATTTCTTTTTTGAAATTTAATCAGGTAAATGATAAATATTATTAATAAGATGAACATAACAACCCCTTCAAAAGCATCTAACTTTTGATCTATTGATATGAAATAATAAAAAAGCAATGACGACAGGATCATCATGGGCCAATCAGTTCTGTAAAAACTTCGGGAGACACTTATAGGAGAAATGATTAAGGTGATAGCTAATACAAAACCTAAGTTGGCAATATTAGAACCTACCACATTTCCCAATGCTAAATCTGGGTGACCTGTTAAAGCCGATTTGATACTGATAATTAACTCGGGAGCAGAGGTGGCAAATGAAACTACCGTCATCCCAATTACAATTTTGGGAATGGAGAACCTCAAAGACAGGGCAACGGCTGCTTGCATCAACCAATCTCCACCTTTAATCAATAAATAAATTCCAACTGCAACAGCTAATAGTGCCATAAATAAATTTTCGCAAAGATAGTACTTACAGCCAAAAGAAAGTTTTTAAAATATCACCCCAAAAACCGAAACTTAAATGGGATTAAAATCTATAGGTAGTGGGCTTTCCTTTTTTAAGGTCTAATTGATAAACTTTATCTCCGTAAATAATTGAAGTGGATTGATCGCTTTCAGAGGTTAGAGTAAACAGTTTTAGCTTACTGTCCTCCCACTCCATAGCTATTTTGATTCCACCTCTAGCAAAAAGTCCATCGACTTGTCCATTAGCCCATGCTTTGGGTAATGCAGGTAAAAGTCGTATACCAATTTTTTCATGAGACTGAACTAGCATTTCTGCTACTCCAGCGGTAAAACCAAAATTACCATCAATCTGAAAAGGAGGGTGTGCGTCAAATAAATTTTTATAAATAGACTTCTGAAATAGTAATTGAATGTGTTCAAGAGCCATTTCCCCATCTAATAATCTCGCGGAAAAGTTTATTAACCAAGCTCGACTCCAACCAGTTCCGGCTCCACCGTTTTCCAATTTATAATCAAGGGTTTTTCTAACCGCCTCAAACAGCTCTGGTTGATCGCCTTTGGTAACTTGATTTCCAGGATGAAATCCGTAAAGATGTGAAATGTGACGATGACCTGGCTCAAACTCTTCATATTCTCTATCCCATTCCAAAACCCTGCCAGCTTTACTTACAACAAAACCTGGACGAAGTCTATTGATTTGTTGACTGATCTTTTTTGTGAGTTCGTTTTCGATTTGTAATATCTCACTGGCCTTTAAATAGTTTCTAAAAGTCTCATAAATAATTTGTTGATCCATAGCACTGCCTATAGTAAAGCCAACAGTTTGACCTTTGCTGTTGATGTACTTGTTTTCAGGAGATGTTGAAGGCACGGAAACCAAAGAATTATCTCTGGGATCTGTCACAAGCCAATCTGAATAAAAAAGGGCGATTTGCTCAATTGCTGGGTGAGCCCTTTCTCTTAAAAAACCCTTATCTAAGGTGTATTCATAATGATACCAATAGTGTTGCATCAGCCAACCTCCTGCACCAAAAAATCCTCCCCAATATGTTTGAGCACCCCTAAACCATGTCGGTGCCCACAAATCACTGGCATGAGGGATAACACTCCCTCTGAGTCCAAAACTATTTTGGGCAGTGCCCTTACCGCTCTCAACCAATCGATCAATGAAACCGAATAGTGGTTCATTTAATTCATGAAGACCAGTGGGGTTGGCCAACCAATAGTTCATTTGTAAATTAATATTCAGGTGATAGTCAGCATTCCAAGGAGCTTTAATGTGATAATTCCAAAGTCCTTGTAAATTAGCGGGTAGTGTTCCTGGTCGAGATGAACAAATCAACAAATAACGACCATAGTCGAACAAGATTTGACTTAAGCCATTGTCAATTGATCCCTTTTTTATTCTTTCTATCCTTTGGTCAGTTGGGATTAACGCCAAAGCTTCATCAGGTTTCAAATCTAGCTGAGTTCTATTGAACAAGGATCGATGTGCTTCGATGTGTTGCTGTTCTATCTGTTGAGTTGAACTATTTTCAGCTCGGGCCAATTCGTCAGAGTTCTTCTTGATATAGTCTTGAGTGTAATAATCGGAATTGCTGGAAATATATAGGGTTAGTTTTTTTACACCACTTACTTTTAAATTATTATCTGTGGCTTCAATTTGTCCTCCCTTGTTTTGAGAAATCAACTGGGTCTCAAATTTCACTCCCGACAATATAGGTGTATCAATTGAGTTAAATCTTCCCCCACGTTGGGTCACCTCTCCGCTCATGATAATCCTATTTTGACTACTTCTAACTGAAACAGTCTCAAATCCATTGTCCTCGGGTCGGTTCAGCCTTATTAGACCATTCAACCCATCCGGATGATTTGAACTTACCTCAACCACAATTATTTGATGGGGGTGCGAAACAAAAACCTTCTGTTCCACTTGATGACCTTCAACTTTATAGCTAGTTCTTGACAGCGCACTACTTAAATCCAATGAACGTTTGTATCCAGCAATGCTATCGTGCTCCCAGTCCATGTATAAGTCTCCTAGGGTCTGATGAGAGCGCGTAACCCATTTATTAGAAAATCTATTTACCCAGAGAGAATCTGCTGTTCCAGAATATCCATCAAATAAAAGTTTTCTAATTTCAGCTAAATCCTTACTATTTCCATGATTTGCTTCCCAGTCCAAGTTATCGGGCCAAAGAGAGTCATCATTTAATTGAATGCGTTCGTTTTTAGGGTTTCCAAAAACCATCACTCCAAGTCTGCCATTTCCTAACGGCAATGCGTCTTCCCATTCATTTGCGGGTTGATCATACCAAAGGGTTTGATAAGTTTTGTTATCATTTATATTTTGAGAACAACCAATCGTACCTAGGGTTAACAGTAGTAGGAAAACCAAATATATTGAGCCAACTATTCTATACATTGAATCTTATTTAGTTATTCATGTGTTTGTTAATCAACGCCTCCCCTTTTTGAGCAAACCTTTCCCCCATTATCCTGTAACCTTCAACAGACATGTGTAGATCATTTTTAATGGTTTTCCCTTTATTATTAATTCCATCATTGAGGTCGTCTGTGTCAATCCATTCTATCCGAGGATCTGATAACGCAAGATTTACCTGTATTTCTCTAATCATCATCCAATCAGGACGTTTCATTTTCTCTATGTCGTTTCCAAAATCACTTAGACGACCAATGACAAAATTTATATCCTCGCGTCCTAAATCGTTTTTCAATTGTCGGTGAATCCCCATTAAACTTTCTTTGTATACTGATCCATATCCCCAGGAGTCCCTTTCACCTTGCATCCAAAAAAAACTGATACTGGCAAGTTTTTCATTTAAAATGGCTTTTTGAGTTTTATTGATTAGACTATCATATAAATCTGCCCCAGTAGGAGAAACCTTATCCTCATATTTCCAATTTTTATACCATCTCATTATAGGTTGTCCTCCATAAGCTGATTTGACAAAAATTACTTTGTCTTCCCCAAATTTATTTTTCATATGAGGAATAAATGATATCTCTGGGTCTAGCAATGACATATTGGACTGACCAGAAAGTATAAAAAGATGTTTACCCTCATCTAAGTTTTTACAAGATTGGGCAACCGCAACAAGAAATATTGTCAATAAAATGTGTTTGATTTTCATTATTTGATTTTGAAATTAAATCTTCAGTTTAAATTAGTTTTTAATTGGTTGATGCCACAATTTAAAAAAGTAAGTTTCTTTTACAAAATATTTTTTGTCGCAATTAGCAATATAATCAGCTTTAAATGAAAGGGGTGAGGTTAAGGATGTAAAAGATTTTTTACTCCTAAATCTTAGAGTTTATATGTAATTATTAACCATAAATTATTTAAAATGAAAA
>CAJWGK010000092.1 GCA_913030895.1 uncultured Flavobacteriaceae bacterium
GACCAACTGATTATGAGTCAGCTACTCTAACCAACTGAGCTATAGGACCTGTTTGAAAGGCAAATATAAGCATCCCATTAAATTATTGCTATACATTTATCGTGTTTTACTTTTGATAAAATCTACAATTTGTGGTCTTTGGGAGGCTATAGATGCATTTCCGATTGATTCAAAATATACTTGTAAAGGTTAACTTTTTCAGCTACTGGCGTGTAGGCTAAACAAACGATACAATCTCGATCATAGTCATCTAGGAACCAAAATATCAAAAATGTTCCTTAAGTTAAATTCTGGATGTTATGCTCCCTTTCTAATTTTAGCTAAAACAAAGCTAATCTTGAATTACAAGTCAAATTTTTCTATTTTAGTAAATGACATTAGGCTTTGTTTAAGCGCAAGCCCTTTTCGATAATTAACTACATTTATGAAAACGTATCCCCGCTATTTCCTGTTTACAGTGTTGTTCTTAGGTCTCCTTTTTTTTAGTTCCTGTGAGAAACCGCAACAAAAACGTCCTAACATTGTTTTTTTATTAGCTGATGATTTGGGATACAATGAGTTGGGAGCCTACGGGCAAAAAGTCATTAAAACGCCTCACCTAGATAAGTTGGCGAAGCAAAGCATGAAGTTTACAGATTTTTATGCTGGAAACTCCGTTTGTTCTCCCTCTAGAGCAGTTTTGTTGACCGGAAGAAGTTCGGCTTATGTACCTATCCGAGGAAATGCAGGCTATTTTGGCGGTGACGATTGGGCACCTACTTGGTTGGAAAAAAATGAATTTACCCTTGGTGAGCTCTTTAAATCTGCCGGCTATCAATCAGCTTTTGTTGGAAAATGGCATCTCGATGACCCTGATGATGTCTCAACATGGGCCTATGGTCATGGTTTTGATTATGCAGCTCAAGAACAGTGGACACACAGAAAAGCTAAAAGAAAATTTCCCGTTGGTGGCCTATGGGTCAATGGAGACCAGGAGCTTTTTCCTTACGACTTCAGAGAACATGAATGCAAGGATGATTTTTATACTGATTTCGCATTGAAATTTCTCGATAACAAAGAAACAGATAAACCCTTTTTCCTTTTTATGTCCTATCGTGCCCCTCATTCATTCGAGGGACCCATTCGAGATACTTTATGGTATGCGCAAGAAGATTGGCCGAAGGCTGAACAAGCACAAGCGGCTAAAGTTACCCTACAAGACAAACAGGTGGGACGATTGCTTAATCACCTAGAATCTATCGGTGAGCTGGACAATACAATTGTAATGTACACTAGCGATAATGGTGCGCATTTTGGTGCTGGTGGAAAAGGACACCAACTAGAGTTTTTTGATAGCAATGGCCCGCTCAAAGGAGGGAAACGAGACTTGTATGAAGGGGGGGTTCGCGTTCCTTTATTAACCTATTGGAAAGACAAAATCAAACCCGGTGCTGTCACAGACCATATTTCGGCATTCCAAGACCTTATGCCCACGTTTGCAGAAATCATCGGCGTAGAAATACCTGAGCAAACTGATGGCATTTCTTTTCTACCCCTACTGCTGGGACAAGAACAGGAAAAGCACGAATATTTAAACTGGGAATTTCAATTGAGTGGATGGTTCCAAACCCTGCCCGATGGCGGTTTTAGACAATCTGCAAGAATAGGGTATTGGAAGGGTGTTCGCTATGGTATTGATTCAAAAATTGAACTTTACGATTTGAACAATGACGAATCAGAAACCAACGATCTCGCTGACCAACATCCAGAAATGGTTGCAAGGATCAGTAAAATCTTTGAAAATTCCCGAAATGAATCTTCCGCTTTTCCTTATGGTGGCGTAAAACAAAACCATAAATCAATGGAGCGTTACCCTTAAGGTTAACCTTCAAAAATGATAGGCTTAATTTTATAATAATTTAGCTTATCTCCTTCTCCCCCCTCTGAATTCCATCGCATCTCCCTTGCCAAAGCCATAGCTAAATCCAAGCCTAAAAAAAGTGCCTGCGTAGGAACGATTAATAATATTAAAGTTATTCCTAAGTGCCCTACTCTCTTGAATTCTAGTAGCAAAAATATCCCTGACGCTCAGGTTAATCACTCCTTTTTTGTTCAATACCTTTTTGCGAATTCCAAAATTGATATTTCTACTTGGGCTGACCTGACCATCAATAGTTTTATAGTTAGAGCGATAATCAAAGGCAAACTCCACATCAATTTCTTTTGGGAGCTTTATTTTGGAGGAAATTCGAGTGCTCCAACGCTCCCCTTTAAAATCAAAAGACTGTTCGTTCCAGTATGCTTTTCGGTCAAAGGCGTTGAAATTAAAATCTCCGTTGATTACAATTTTATTTGTCAAATCAAGTTTTCCGTTCATCTCAATTCCGTTAGCTTTTTTAGTTCCCAAATTTTCTGGTTTTCTAACGCTAATATTATCGTTTAGTCTTGATATATATTCAATAACATTTGAGGTAAAAAGCTGGAATAAACTAAAGTTTAAAGACAAACCAGGTATATTATAAATTGCCGAAACTTCATAAGAGTCTGAATATTCAGAGCCGAGATCAGGATTCCCTTGTCTAATATTAAAACTATTGCGAATGTTAAAGAAGGGGTTGAGCTCCCAAAGCCGAGGACGGTATATTCTCCGCGAGTAACCCGCCTGAAGGGAAAGCGAAGTATTTAGTTTAAACGAAGAGTGAAGGGTAGGAAATAGATCCTCAAAGTTCTGATTATTTTTTTGATTGGAATTAACCAAATTAGTCTCAATGGCAGTACTCTCCATTCTCAAACCTAATTTTAGTCCCCATAAATTAGATTCATATGAAGTCGTTCCATATATCCCAAGTACCCGCTGACTAAAGCTAAAAGTATTGGTGAGCCCAGGGTCAACAACCCAAGAACCATTACTGTCGTTTTTAACCTCAAAATCGTTGCTTACATCATTGTCTCCATATTGAGCACCAGCCTCCAATGTCCACTTCTCTGAAAAAGGGTTAGTATAATCAACTTTAAAAATATGTACCGCTTCCCTAAAATAAGTCCGTGTTTGTTGGTCTTTAAATGTTGCAGATCCCAGCACCGTTTTATTTGAAAATTCTGAGGACTGCCTCTTGCTAAAAAGGTTCCCAGTTGCGCTTAAGATTAAATCGTGATCTTCATCATTTAAAAAATCTTTTTTGTAAATCAATTCATATTGATACTTTGGGTTTCCAGCCTCAGTTTTTTCCTCACGGTCCCACTCTGCGACTAAATCATTTTGATTCTCAAAAATTTTAACATTCGTGTTTGACGGTTGCTCCTCGTCTTCAAAAGCGTAAAATCCAGAGACTGTAATCACATTTTGAGGATTAATATAATAATCCGTTCCCAAGATAATGTTGTAAAAAACTTCATTTCGATACTCCCTTCCTTGAGTATGAACGCCTTCTTGGGTTAATAAATTTAAGTTTTTGTTGTTAAATATTGTAGGAAGTTTCCTATAACCAGAACCCAATTGTGTAAAAAGATTAAACCGTTCCGTTCTTTTATTTAAACTTAGCCCTCCGCTATTGTTCAAAGGGCTTCCATAGTTAAGCGAAAAAGAACCATTCAACCCTTTGCGTTCCTCTTTTTTGATAACAATATTGATAATTCCAGCGGTTCCCTCAGCTTCATATTTTGCAGAAGGGTTGGTAATTACCTCAACTTTTTCGATCATGTCCGCCGTAATTGTTCCTAAGGCATTCCCCGAATCACTCGCCAAAACAGAAGGTTTTCCGTTGATTAGAATTTGTACGCCCGAATTACCTCGCAAGCTTATTTGTCCTTCAATACTAACTGTAACAGAAGGCACATTGTCCAAAACCTCCAGAGCGCTCGCCCCTGTCGAGCTTAAATCTTTTCCGACATTAAAAACCCTTTTATCAAGCCTAAACTCCGTTGTCGATTTTTCTCCAACCAGCTCAACCTCCTTTAACATATCTGTTTGCGGTGTCAGTCTAATTTCTCCTAAGTCTACTTCATTGTTTAAGAATTCAAATTCTTTTATGATATAATCCTGATAGCCAATCAAGCTGACTTCAAAAATGACTTCCTCGGAAAAAGTCTCTAATTCAAAAAAACCGTTTTCATCTGAACTGGTACCGTTTATTAACTCCAAAGAGTTTTTATCTCGAATCAATATACTAGCGTAAGCTATTGCAGACTGCGAAAGACTGTCACTAACATATCCCCTAACTTTAATTTCACCATTTTGAGAATAAAGACATTGAGAAGATAGAAGTAACAACGAAAATATGACCCTTTGTATCAACTAATCAATTTAAATTTTGACAAAAATAAGCGCGTATGGTTTAACAAGCACCTGAAAAAATGCTAATCTCAAATAAT
>CAJWGK010000093.1 GCA_913030895.1 uncultured Flavobacteriaceae bacterium
TTAAATTAAAATTCAAATATTTTTAACATTTCTTAAAAAATTCCAGCTTCGCTTTCTTGAAAGACTATATAAGCATTGATTTTGTTGATCATAACAACTGTGGTTAAATTGATAATTTGCTATGTTTGTTTTAAAGACCAACAACAAAAATTATTCTAGATGAAGCGTAACACTACTTTTTTTTATTTATTAAGCCTTCTTTTCCTTTTCAACTTAGGCTGTAACACCCAACCCTCAGTTGATCCAGAAACAAACCTATACAAAGAAGATTGGTCTTCACTGGGACAACACAATGAGGCACCACAGTGGTTTAAAAATGCCAAATTAGGAATCTATTTCCATTGGGGCGTCTATTCAGTTCCCGCCTACAGCAGTGAGTGGTACGCACGAAATATGCACTTGAAAGATCATTATGTCAATAAATACCATTTGGAAAATTATGGCAGCCTAAACGAATTTGGTTACCACGATTTTGTTCCACTATTCAAAGCCGAGCATTTTGATGCATCTGAATGGGCGAAATTATTCAAACAAGCTGGTGCAAAGTTTGCCGGTCCAGTAGCCGAACACCATGACGGATTTTCAATGTGGGCAAGTAAAATCACCCCCTGGAATGTGATGGATAAAGGTCCAAAAAAGGACATAATGAAAGAACTAAAAACAGCCATTGACAATCAAGGGATGAAATTCATTACCTCCTTTCACCATGCCAAGCATTTACAGCGTAGTAAAGTACTTGGAGAGGAAGACAAATACAGTCACTATCCATTTTTTGCCGATATCCCTCCCAGTTCCAATGACCCCGAGTTGGCCATGCTCTATGGAAATATTCCACCTGAAAAATGGCATGAAGACGTTTGGCTTGGAAAACTTAAGGAAGTCATTGATAATTATGAGCCTGACATTATTTGGTTTGATTACGTTCTGGACAAAATACCCGAAAAATACCGAAAAGCCTTTGCCGCATATTATCTGAATCAAGCTGGAGATAAGGAAGTGGTAATTATCAGAAAACAACACGACTTACCCCAGTCACTGAGTATTGAGGATCTAGAGCAATCTAGAAAAAAACAAATTGGAACAAAAACATGGATGACTGACGCAACCATTAGTGATGGCAGTTGGTCTTATACCAAAAATCTAGGGGTTAAATCCGCAACCGATGTTTTGCACATGCTGGTTGATATCGTAAGTAAAAATGGAATTTTATTGCTCAATATTTCACCAAAAGCAGACGGTTCCATTCCCGAGAATCAAAAAGAAGCATTACTATCAATGGGAAATTGGCTTTCACAATACGGAGAAGCCATCTATGACACTGAAGCATGGCATCACTTTGGAGAGGGGCCTACTGCTCAACCAGAAGGTCATTTTAAAAACAAAAACGTTTTTAACAAGCTCAAATATACCGCTGAGGACATTAGATATACGGTTAAGGATTATAATATCTATGCTATTTTCTTGGGGGATCCTGCCCGCGGTGAGATGCTATTATTAAATTCTTTTTCAAAAGAAAATATGATGGATGAAGTCAATATCACCGGAGTTGAGTTACTTGGCAGTGACCAAGAAGTAATCTGGAATTACGATCAAAATGGGCTGAATGTTAGCCTACCTTCCACCGAAGAAAAACCTATGGCTACCGTACTTAAAATTAAAACCCAGGGTTAAGTCCATTCGATTTAAATAGGCAATTCATCCAGTTTAATTTTTATAATCAAAACGATTATTAAAGGGCGACAATATTAAGCACATCTATTATTTGTATTAATAAATCATAAATAGATGTTTTATTATTGGTTCCGCTAAAAATCAGCAAAACAAACAAGAAATCGAAAATCACAAACTTCATGAAGAGGACAGAGCCTTTGTTCAAATACAGTTTGGGCTACTAGCCAAAAAATTAAACCATCAAGACATATAAATTACTGCTAGTGTGGAAGAGGTTACTGCCTTGGCAAAATTGACAAAAACAATCCCATTATGATTGATTAATTTAATCGAGAGATCGTATTTTGAAACCACACAAACGCAAAGAAATAAGTTCTTAACTTTGCGCCGTGAAAAAAACGGTTAACATTCAAAATAAACGTGCGCGGTTTGAATACGAAATACTCGATCAATATACCGCAGGTATTGTATTGACTGGAACCGAAATAAAATCCATTCGCGATAGTAAAGCCTCAATCGCAGAGAGTTTTTGTGAATTCAATGAAAACGAAGAATTGTTTGCCGTAAACATGTACATCGAGGAGTATGCTTTTGGAACGCGGTTTAACCACCGCCCTCGTGGAAGCAGAAAACTACTGCTCAATAAAAAAGAATTGAAAAAACTTTACAAACAAGTCAAAAACTCTGGATTGACTATTGTCCCACTAAAACTTTTTATTAACGACAAGGGCTTCGCCAAAATGCTTATTGCACTGGCAAAAGGTAAAAAGCTATACGACAAAAGAGAAACTATGAAAGACAGGGACAATAAACGAGATTTGGATCGGGTAAAAAAGACGTTTAACAAGGGCTAATTTCTATCCTTTAGCATAGGAACAAACCTAAATTCTCCAAAAGTCTGACGATCAAAATCTTTTTCACCCTTGCGGATATATCGCGTCATTATTTGCTCCTTCTCCCCCACAGGTATCACCAAGCGCCCACCTATAGCCAATTGAGACAATAATGCCTTTGGAACTTTGGGTGCTCCCGCAGTAACAATTATCGCCTCAAATGGAGCTAATTCAGGTAATCCTTTGTAACCATCACCAAAAACAACTTTCCTCGGACGTAATTTAAGTTTTTTAAACAGTAAAGATGTTTTTTTAAAAAGCTCATGCTGACGTTCGATAGTAAAAATTTTAAGCGAATCAAAAGCCATTAAAACCGCAGTCTGATAACCCGAACCTGTTCCTATTTCCAAGACGCGATCTCCATCTTGCAACCCAAGTAATTGGGTTTGAAAAGCAACAGTATATGGCTGTGAAATCGTTTGATCCGCGCCAATAGGATAGGCTTTGTCCACATAGGCATAATCCTCCAGTCCACTATCCATAAATAAATGTCTTGGAACCTTCATCATCGCTTTTAAAACGAGTTCATCCTTTATTCCCTTTTCCCTTAATTTACCTATCAGCTGTTTCCTTTGCCCCTGATGCTTTGTAGAATCAATCATTAATGACAAAAGTAAACAGTTCCCAATGAAAATCAGAAAAAGATGGTATTTTTGAAGAAAACAAGGACAAATGATTAAAGCCGGTGTACTTGGAGCGGGTCATTTAGGGAAAATTCACTTACGTTTATTGGACGTATCAGACCGATATGATCTCGTGGGTTTTTATGATCCTGATAAAAAAAATGCACAAATACTGGCCAATGAGAAGGGATACAAGTATTTTGAGTCTGCAGAAGCATTAATAGCAGCCTGTGAGATGCTTGATATTGTTACCCCGACCCTATATCACCACGAAGTCGCCTTAAAAGCCATCAATAGCGGCAAACATATTTTCATTGAAAAACCTATTGCCAACAGTATCATAGAAGCAGAAGAGATCACTAAGACGGCTAAAGATCAAGGCGTTTTGGGTCAAGTTGGTCATGTCGAGCGTTTTAACCCAGCTTTTAAGGCAGTACGTGACTCCATAACCAATCCAATGTTTATTGAATCTCACCGATTGGCAGAATTTAATCCTCGCGGAACAGATGTCCCCGTGGTATTGGATCTAATGATCCACGATATTGATATTTTGTTAAGTATTGTGAAAGCAAAAGTAAGAAGTGTCTCTGCCTCAGGAGTGTCCGTTATTAGTTCCACACCCGATATTGCCAATGCTAGGATTGAATTTGAAAACGGCTGTGTTGCCAACCTTACCGCAAGTAGAATATCGCTTAAGAAAATGCGAAAAACCAGATTTTTTCAAAAAGACGCCTATATATCTGTAGATTTTTTGGAGCGTAAGGTGGAAGTGGTAAAAATGAAAGAAGCCCCAGAACAACCTGAGGACTTTGCCATGATCCTTCAAAATGCTGAGGGGGAGAAGAAACAAATCTATTTTGAAAACCCTGCAATCGAGGATTCCAATGCCATACTTGAAGAATTGGAAACTTTTGCCCTTGCAATTCAAAAGAAGTCCGAGCCTATCGTTAGTTTAGAAAACGGAACTGCTGCTTTGGATTTGGCTTATCAAATTATTGCGGCTTACAGCTAATCGTCGAGATTTAAATAATTTAATTTATTTCTAAGTCAACTCATCGATCTTCCAAATAT
>CAJWGK010000094.1 GCA_913030895.1 uncultured Flavobacteriaceae bacterium
TTAACAAATCGATAAAATTTAAATAACTCTTTAACCTTAGTTAAAATCTACTTTTAAAAAAAATTTAAACACAATGAAAAACTTACATTACTATTTTTTAATTTTTCTATCTACTTTTAGCTTAGCTCAATCTCAAACTAATCTAATAAATGGTAGGGTATTAGACAAAAATAATTTTCCCCTGCCTGGTGCTATTATTCAAATTCAAGAAAGCAATGACGTATCAGTATCTGACTTTAACGGGTATTTTACAATGATGACTGAATCAGCGTCTGTCAATGTAAAAATTACCTACATGGGTTTTGAAAATTACGAGGAGGAATTAGAGTTTCCTCTTGAGTCCTCTGGCGCCAAAATATTTGTACTTACCCCCAGTGTAAACGAATTGAGCGAAGTCATTGTCTCTGGTTTTCAATCGGGGATTGTTAAGGCAATGAATAAACAAAAAAGTGATGTAAACGTAACTAATATTGTATCATCGGACCAGACTGGAAAGTTTCCTGACTCAAATATTGGAGACGCTATCAAAAGAATCCCTGGGGTGATGATGCAAAATGATCAGGGTGAGGCCAGAGACATTGTAATAAGAGGAATCAGCCCAGCACTCAACTCGGTTACCATTAACGGTGAAAGAATGCCTTCTGCAGAGGGAGATAACCGTAGGGTCCAAATGGACTTGATCCCAACAGACATGATTCAAATGATTGAAGTTAACAAAACCGTTACTCCCGATATGGAAGGTGATGCCATTGGGGGTTCCGTAAATTTGGTGACTAGATCCAATCCCAACGCATTCAGGTTTGTAGCCAACACCTCTTATGGCACAAACCCCATTAGAGAAAACGGTCAGAATTACAATATATCGACAATTATTTCTGACAAGGTTTCTCCAAAATTTTCCTATTCATTAAGCGCATCTACTTACACTAATGATTATGGATCAGACAATGTGGAAAATGAATTTGAATCTGAACGGGAACTTCAAATTGTCGAGCAACAAGTCAGAAGGTATGATGTTAAAAGAACCAGAAGAAGTGTCTCTCTCAATTTAGATTATAACTTTGATGCCAACAATGTAATCTATATAAAATCATTATACAACCACAGAGATGACTGGGAGAACAGATACAAACTCAAAATTGATGATATCGATGAAGAGGCAGATGGGACATTAAGAGTAAAAAGGGAAACCAAAGCAGGTGGTCCTGGAAACGATTTTACCAGACTTGAGGATCAAAAGGCCTACAAATACGCTCTTGGAGGAGATCACCAATTAGGGAAATTGAAAATGGATTGGAAATATTCCTACGCCAGAGCCTCAGAACACAGACCTGATGAGAGGTACATCACTTTTGAAAATGAGGAAATTCCATATTCCAATATTGATTTAACCAACCCGAGATTTCCTAAGTTTTCTATCGATAATTCCTACAATAACGCTAATGATTTTGTGTTAGATGAAATTACAGGAGAAAACCAAAGTACTTTTGAAAGACATCATTCTTACAGAATGAACTTCGAACTTCCTTATGGGAAAAACAACGATAAGTTTAAATTTGGAGTGAAACTCAATGGAAAGAAAAAATCCAGAGATAACGATTTCTTCGACTATTCCGATAATTTTGATTATGACTCTATGAACGATGTTACCTTTAGCGATTTGAGTATCAGCTCCTACAATGCCGGGGATTATTCCTCAGGGATATTCACTTCCAAAGCTTTTTTGGGTGGGCTTACGCTTTCCAACGGTGAGCGTTTGTTGGAAGAGTACATCGCTGGCAACTATGACGCTGAAGAAAATATCTCAGCATTTTATGCCATGATTACTGATCGATTGGGTGACAAAACCAGAATCATCTTAGGAGCGAGAATGGAAGCTACTTCTGTAGACTATACAGGAAATGATTACGATGTGGACAATGATACTTTCTCATCAGTAAATGGAACTGATGATTATGTTAATTTCCTACCCAATTTGACGATACAACATAGTTTTTCTGATAAATTTATAGTTAACGCAGCCTACACCAATACCATTGCAAGACCTGATTATTTTGATTTGACACCCTATAGGGTAGTTATCAGAGAGGATGAAGAGATAGAGGAAGGTAATCCAGGTTTGGAACCCACAGAATCCGTTAACTTCGACCTTACAGCCGAGTACTATTTTTCTTCTGTTGGTTTGATCTCAGCAGGGTTTTTCAACAAAAACCTTTCCAATTTCACCTACCGATACTCTACAAATAATTATTCCTATGAGGGGCAGACGGGCTGGAGATATCGACAAACCCGAAATGGCGGGGAGGCCACTATCAATGGAATTGAATTGACTTTCCAGTCCAAATTAAACTTCCTTCCAGGATTTTTAAGCAACTTATCCGTTTTGTCTAACTACACCTATACCGACACATCGTCTGAATTTGTAGATCAGGAAAGGACTGGATTGCCTTTAGTAGGGGCTGTTGAAAATATTTTTAACGCCTCTTTGGCCTATGAATCAGAAAAACTATTCGCCAGATTGTCAATGCACTCCTCTGATGATAACCTATTTGAGGTGGGAGACAACATCTACGAAGACATTTACTACGATGCCCAAACATTTATCGATTTGAACGCTGCTTTTAAAGTCAATGATAAACTAAAAATCATTGCTGAAGTAAAAAATTTAACTGACGAGCCTTTGAGATTTTATCAGGGCCTAAAAGACAGAACCTTTCAGGTTGAATTTTATGACTTAAATTGGAACATTGGATTGCGATTCGAATTATAATGTCAATATGAAAGAACTAATAATTCTTTTCACATTATCTTATTTTTTTACCAATGCACAAATGCGGGACTCGTCCCGCATTTTGTCTTTTGAGACGATTCCCCCAGAGCTCGAAACCGATCCTGTAATCAGCTCCGATGATGCTGCGGATGATGTGTGTATTTGGTACAATCCCAAAGATTCAAATCGCTCAATAGTGGTGGGTACCGACAAAAAATGGGGATTGATTTCCTATGCACTAAACGGTTCAATATTGAGTAAATCACCTTTTGGAAAGGTCAATAATATTGATATTTATGAGGATTTTTCCTATCAGGGAGGAGCATACCCACTATTGTTCGGATCCAATAGATCCGAAAAAACCATCGATATATATCGTCTTTTCCCCGATGGAAAACTCCAACGGTTGAATCAGATAAAAGTGCCTGAATTAAGAGAGGTCTATGGAATCACCTTCTACGGGGGCGAGCAGCATAGGTACGTCTTTCTTAGTGATAAAAAGGGAAGAATCCAGCAGTGGATGTTTGGACTCAGAGGTGACTTACCCGACTTAAAATTGTTGAGAACACTCAAGGTAAAATCGACAGTAGAGGGCATGGTTGCGGATGAACACCATGAAAAACTCTATTTTGCCGAGGAGAACAAAGGTTTATGGGAGGTAAATGTCCCACCATGGAAAGACAAAGCGTTTCAACTTCTGATTGCAACAGATAAAGATCAATTATTAGCAGATTTTGAGGGAATTACTTTAATGGAAAGGCCCAATGGTGAAGGAATGATTTTCATATCGATCCAAGGGAATAATGCTTATGGTGTAGTAGACAGAAAATCCAAAAAGTTTCTCGGAGGTTTTAGAATTGGCAACAATAATGATATCGATGCTGTTGATGATACGGATGGTATTGACCTCGCAACCTTTTCATCTAGACTTTTCCCCCAAGGTGTTTTTATAGCTCAGGATGGATATAATGGTGCCGAAAATCAGAATTATAAATTTGTTGATCTCGGTCGAATATTAGATTATATAAATCACAAGCCATGAGAATTAATCTCTCCCAAAACCTCCATGCTCCTTTAAAACCATCACTTAAAGTCCCGTTAAATAAATTATAATAGCAATTTGAAGAGGATTTTAGTTTAATCCCAGTATTGTTGACTTGACGTCTTATAATATCAATAGATCTGATCTCCAAAGAAAAATTATCCAACAGAACACTCTCCACCGTCTGCTAATAGAGTAGGCATAATAGCTTTTAGGTTCTAAAAAAATAGTTTTATTGCTAATATGTTGCCCATAGGGAAAAAAATCCGTAATAACTTGTAGAAAAAGCATTTACGGATTTTATGATGTACCTCGGGTGGGAATCGAACCCACACTCCCGAAAGAACTGGATTTTGAATCCAGCGCGTCTACCAGTTCCGCCACCGAGGCA
>CAJWGK010000095.1 GCA_913030895.1 uncultured Flavobacteriaceae bacterium
AAATTTATAAACTATTAAATATATTTTAAAAATGGAAAACCTCAACTTAAATCCGCTCTCAAGTATGGATGATTGGGAGGATGACTTAATCAGAAGATATCCAGACCCTGAAACTCCCAAAAAGAAAGAGGAATATCGAAACTATCAAGACTCTGACAGAGATGCTACTGTTAGGGAATTTTATCGTTTAAATCATCAATACCAAACTTATGATTTTGTTTCAGCCAAGGAGGAAGAGTTTTTGGCATTTAACAAAAGAGAAATGTCCATTTGGGATGCTCTTGACTATCTCAATACTTTGGTCGATGATAGTGATCCCGACATTGAACTCGATCAACTTCAACATTTGCTACAAACCTCAGAGGCCATCCGGAGGGATGGGCATCCAGATTGGTTTATACTAACGGGATTATTGCACGATCTCGGTAAGGTTTTGTGCCTTTTCGGAGAACCTCAATGGGCGGTGGTTGGAGACACCTTTCCTGTCGGCTGTCGTTTTTCAGAAAAAATTGTTCATGCCAATTTCTTTAGCGAAAACCCAGACTACAGTGACGAAAGGTACAATAGTAAATTTGGTATTTACACCGAAAACTGTGGCCTAGAAAATGTAAAAATGAGTTGGGGACACGATGAATATTTATACCAAATACTCAAAGACTATTTGCCTAAACCTGCCCTTTACATGATTCGCTATCACTCCTTTTACGCACAACATCGCGAAGAGGCTTATGAGCATCTGATGAATGATGAAGACCGTAAATACTTTAAGTGGGTAAAAGCCTTCAATCCCTACGATTTGTATTCTAAGGCACCAGTTCCTCCCGATGTAAAAGCGCTTAGACCTTACTACGAGGATTTGATCGCTAAATACCTCCCTAATAAATTGCTGTTTTAATCTTATCAAAGCCAGCTAAATCATTTTGGGGACAATTAATTTCGGTATTGTAGGTTTGGGAAGGATAGGGAAAATCCACTTGACCAACGTTCAATTATATTGCCCTAATGCTCAAGTAGTTGCAGCTTGTCGTGTAAGTGATGATAAAAAAGATTTTTTACACCAAAATCGTGTAGAAAGATATTTTGACACCTATGAGCAAATGGTTAATGACCCTGATATTCACGCTGTAATCATTGCTTCCCCAACCGCTTTTCACTACGAGCACATTCTTTTGGCAGCCCAAGCGGGAAAACATATTTTTTGTGAGAAACCAATTGACCTGTCCTACGACAAAGTCCAACATGTTGTGGCAGAGGTTGCCGCTGCACGGGTTCACTTCATGGTCGGGTTTAACCGCAGGTTCGACCCTAATGTACTCAAGCTCAAACAAGCCATTGACCAAGGAAAAACTGGGACTCCGCAAATTGTAAAAATCGTCAGCCGTGATCCTGGGCCACCTCCTTTGGATTACATCAAAACCTCTGGCGGCTTGTTTCTAGATATGGCCATTCACGATTTTGATATGGCGCGTTATCTTGTAGGTGATGAGGTTGTTCAGGTGCAATCTAACGGTACTGTTTTTGGAAGTCTCCCCGTAGATCAATACGACGATATAGACACGGCAATGACGACATTGATTTTTAAAAACGGCTGCATGGCACAAATTGATAATAGCAGAAATAGCAGTTATGGCTATGATCAACGATTGGAGGTTTTCGGTGCAGAAGGAATGTACGCTATGAAAAATATTTTTGAAGACAGTGTTTTTGCCCAAGATGCAAATGGTTATCACAGCGCACGAACCAAGTACTTTTTTATAGAACGTTATGAAGCTTCTTATCGCAAGATTATCCAAAGTTTTGTTACCACATTATCCAATAACCAACCATCCGAAGTAACCGCCGAAGATGGATTGGCTGCCCTATCGATTGCCATGGCGGCCAAAAAATCACTTAAGGAAAATAATCCCATAGCGGTTAATTAAACGTCCCATATGCTATTAATTTCCACTTTTCTAGCCTACACCCTTTTCATTGCTGCCTATTCATGGTTTAAGCTTAGAAAAGAAAAATTATCCTCCCAAGAAGGCTATTTTCTCGGGGGTAGAAGCCTCACCGGATTGGTCATTGCTGGCTCGATGCTCCTAACCAATATCTCTACTGAGCATTTGATCGGAATGAACGGTTCTTCTTATAAAAACGGATTTATCATCATAGCATGGGAGGTCACCTCTGCTTTGGCATTGATCATTACCGCTATTTATTTTGTCCCCAAATACCTCAAAATGGGATTGACGACCATTCCTCAATTTTTGGAAAACCGATTTGATGGTTTTACCCGATCTCTGGTCGCCTTTTTCTTAATGATATCCTTTATTGTTACCCTGCTTCCAATTGTTCTATATACAGGAGCCATTAATTTAGAAAGTATTTTTAACGTTTCCGAGTTGCTTCAGGTCTCCAAAGCTCAAGGGATGAATTATACCATTTGGGCAATTGGTTTGATCGGTTCTTTGTATGCCATTTTAGGTGGATTGAAGGCAGTCGCCGTATCAGATACTTTTAATGGGTATGGATTATTGGTTGGAGGCTTGGCGATCCCTTTTATTGCATTGGTCAGTATTGGCGATGGTAATCCTATGGCTGGTTTGACTACCGTATATAAACACGCTCCTGAAAAATTCAACGTCATCGGCGGAAAAGATTCCGTTATGCCCTTTGAAGTTCTATTTACTGGATTAATTATCAATCAAATTTATTTTTGGTGTATGAATCAGATGATTATCCAAAGGGCTTTGGGTGCCAAAAATCTAAAGGAAGCGCAAAAGGGCTTGTTATTTACTGGTTTGCTAAAAATATTAGTGCCTTTGATCATCATACTTCCTGGTGTCATTGGTTATTACTATTACGGAGATCGTTTTTATGACAGTCAAGACATGATCTATCCCGAGTTGATTAAAAAGATATTACCCAGTGGTTTTGTGGGGCTATTTGCGGCAGTGGTCATGGGTGCAGTACTCAGTACATTCAACAGTGTCCTCAATAGTGCCGCTACCATCTTTAGCATTGATATATACAAGCGCCACTTCGACGCTAAAGTAAGTGACACCAAACTGGTTAAAATCGGTAAAACCACCTCTGCCGTCCTTGCCCTATTTGCTATATTGGTCGCACCTATGGTCGCCAATGCTCCAGACGGACTCTACCAACTTTTACAACAGCTCAATGGTATTTTCTTTATCCCCATTGCTTCTATTATGTTAGCGGGGTTTTTCCTACCAAAAATTTCAGCTACAGCCGCAAAGGCAGCACTTCTTGTCGGTTTAGCATTCTATATCAGTTGTACTTTTATCTTTAAGGTAGATCTTCACTTTGTTCATGTTTGGGGGATAGAATTTATACTTAATATGGCGGTGATGGGGATCATTTCTTACTTTTTCCCCCAGCAAAAACCATTTCAAATTAAAGATTTAAAAGTTGTTGAAATGAAAAGTTGGCGATATACCAAGCCCTTTTCAATCTTTTTGTTTTTGGCTACAATAACCATCTATATATTTTTGGGGAGCTTTTAAATCTAATTAGATGAGCTGTAGCAGCAATAAAAATCAATATTACACGGAGGAGGAAGCAGTGGAGGCCTTAATACGCTCCCATATTAGCTTTACTCGACCTGCTGTAAGTTATTACCGCTGTGATGAATGCGTTCAATATCACCTTACTTCTCGTGGGGAAGAACACTCACTCTTATCGAAGCCCGAAATTGTAAAACGGATTAAAAGTGAACAACAGGCACAAGATTGGTCAGGTCGTTTTAAAAGAAAATAAGTAATGAACCGTGGGTGATGCTATTTTTTATCTGTAGCCTCGTTTCTTGTTTTTTCGAAATAGTCATCCAAATGGGTCTCCCAATGCATTCTGTATTCAAAGCCTGTTTCAAACTCCTGATCACACTGACTACATTTGATGATCTTTTTACCCATTTTTGTTGTTTTGGCTAAATTAACAAAATTGATGCAAACGCGAATTTCACGCCTTAAAACTAAAAAAACAAAAACCCGTTTTTTGATCAAAAAATGCAAAAAAAAGGATAAAATGAATCAAAAAAGAGTGAAAAAGTACTTTTTTAGTTAAAAATACATCTTTTTTTGATTTTCGATTTTTTATAAAATTAAAGGAACTT
>CAJWGK010000096.1 GCA_913030895.1 uncultured Flavobacteriaceae bacterium
ATTCTTTGACAAGTCGGTTAAATATGTTAAGTATTTTACCATTGCAGTAATATTTGATCCTCTTTTAAAAATCTAAGCCCCCCCGCCAGATAGCATTTAGAATGTCAAAGAATAATATGAGTTTTTTAAAAATGCTAAAATTTTTTGTTTTGGGGGGCTAAGCGCTTATTTTTTTTATAAAATATCAGGAGACCAAGATATCAGTAAGCTTTTGTTTTTAATTAAGATAATCGATCGCTTGCTGCAGTGCTGCACCAAATTCCTCTACTTCAACTTTAGTATTAACTATTTTTTGAAACCAGGTCAATTGGCGCTTGGCATAGCGTCTGGTATTCTTTTGGATTTCGGCAACCGTCTGTTCACGGGTGTATTTACCATCAAAATAATGGAACCACTCCTGATAACCCACGGTTTGTAGTGCGCGAAGTGTTTTATAGGGATAGAGCCTTTTGGCTTCTGCTTCCAATCCCATAGTAACCATTTCGTTTACCCTATTGTTTATACGACTATAGAGTTGTTCTCTCGGCATATGTAAGCATAGTGTTATGGTCTGGAATGGTCTTGCTTTTGGGGGATGCCCCAAAAAAGAAGAATAGGGTTGAAGCGCGGTTTCACAGACCTCCAAGGCACGGATCAACCGACGGGGATTATTGAGATCGACGGTTTGGTAATAATCGGGATCCTTTTCTGCCAGCGCGTCTTGTAACCCTTTTAAGCCCGATTTTTTATATAATTCGCCTACCATATATCGTGCTTTTTTATCCACTTCAGGAAATTCATTTAAGCCTTCCAACAAAGCTTTAGCGTAAAGCCCTGATCCGCCAACCATAATTACCTTATCATGTTTTTGGAACAACTCTTCCAGTAACAACATACCTTCTTTTTCGAAGTCGCCAGCTCCATAGGGCTGATGAATACTTTTGTGTTGGATAAAATGGTGCTTAACCCCTTGTTGTTCCTCGGGGGAGGGAACGGCAGTACCGATAAACATCTCTTTGTAAAACTGTCGCGCGTCACAAGACAGGATTTCGGTTTTAAAATGCTTAGCAAGGGCGACACTCATTGAGGTTTTTCCTACCGCTGTTGGCCCAGCTATATAAATCAATTTTTTACGTGACATCGTTGAGGATTTCACCACATTGATGGCAATATTTGGCTTCGTCTTTGTGTTGGGTTGTCATACAATTCGGGCAGGCTTGGGTGTTTTTGTCTACCTTGAATGCCTGTGAGGTGAATTCTGCGGAAACGATTCCTGTGGGAACAGCAATGATGCCATAGCCTAATACCATAATAATGGAAGCAATAAACTGACCTAGAGGGCTGGTGGGAGCAATATCTCCATAGCCAACGGTTGTCATCGTCACGATACACCAATAAATACTGCGGGGAATACTGGTAAAACCACTTTCGTCATCTTCGACCATATACATAATGGTACCAAAAATAATACACAGGATAACCACGCTAAACATAAAGACTAGTATTTTGGTACGGCTACTTGCCAATGCTTTAACCAGTGAGTTGGACTCTCCGACAAACCGGGTGAGTTTGAGTATCCTAAATACCCTTAACAATCGCAATGCCCTGAACGCTAAAAGGGATTGTGTACCGACAAAAAACAGGGAAATGTATTTGGGTGCAGTTGAGACTAAATCAATGATGCCATAGGGGCTAAGAATGTATTTTATGGGTTTACGAACAGCGATAATTCTGAGTAGGTATTCTATTGAAAAAATAATGGTAATTATCCACTCAGCGGTATCCAGTAGCGTGTGGAATTGATCGTCAATCCAATTTACACTTTCCAGTGCGACTAGCAGAACGCTCGAGAGGATAAAGATTAAGAGAAGTACATCAAAAACTTTACCCGCTCGCGTATCTGCTTCATAGATAATTTCGTGTAAACGGTGTTTAAAATTCTTGTAATTCAAATTGGCTAATTTATACTGAATGAACTGCGGTGCTATCCAAAGGTATTAATTTTATGTATTTCTCTCTTTTGATAAAGGAAAGGATCAGCGCGCGACAATCCGAATTGTCTTCCATTGCCGTCATCCGCGATAAAATCTTTTCAGGGGTTTTTATTTGGTGGTTCAATTCGAAAAAACCGTAGCCCATAAAAGTTTGATTTCGGATATAAATAAAACTGGATTCACCTTCTTTTCTTCCTTTTCCAATCATAAGGAAATGGTCGTACGGGTAGTCGCTTTGGCGAGCGAGTTGTGCCACTCTTTGATTATAATCCTCAGCGCTTTCTTCGGCGATGCAAGCGCCATTGCATTGGTTATTTTTGTAAGCAAAACAGGCGCCATCAGATTGTTGAAGGGATGAGTGTTTTTGGCACAATTGGTTTTCTTTTAGCCATTGTTCAAGCATGTGCTTGGCAACCCTACCATTTTTAAAAACGACGATGTATGCCCTGTCGTTCCTTACTTGTTCCAAAACCAACTGATGGTATTCGGTATCAGTATCGATTTGAATTCCCATAGGGTAGAGGCGATAACGGCCATCTTTATTGATTCGGGGTTGATTTTTTTTGATTTCGTGTTGCTCTTTTAGTAGTGCAATCAGCTCATTGCCTGTGATTTCAAAATTAACCTTATGAAGATTTTTTTGAATTTTCAATGCTTTTCTACTATTTCCAGTGAGGTGATTTCTCACCCTTTTTTGGATATTATTGCTTTTTCCGATGTAGAGGATGTCTCCAACAGCATTGTGTAAATAATACACTCCGGAGGCATTGGGCAGTTCATCGATGATTTTTAGGTATTTAGATGGTACACGCTGGCCGTGGAGGGCTTTGATTTGGGATTTTAAGATTTCTTTACTGCTGTCTTTTTCCAGAAGTAGTTCAAAGAGCTTAACCGTTGCCAGAGCATCACCTTGAGCGCGATGGCGATCACTGATTGGAATACCCAAAGAACGAACGAGCTTCCCTAGCTTATAAGATTCCATTTCGGGAAGTAGCTGCTGTGATAGGGTAACGGTGCACAGTGAGTCTCTTTCGAAATTATAACCCAGCCGTTTAAACTCTGTTCTTAGAATACGGTAATCAAAGTCAGCATTGTGAGCAACAACGACACAATCCTCCGTAATTTCAATTATTCTCTTAGCAACTTCAAAAAAACGGGGGGCACTCTGTAGCATTTTACTGTTTATGCCTGTTAGCTTTTGAACAAAAGGTTGGATTTCTCGCTCTGGATTGACCAAGCTGATGAACTGATCGATTACTTCAAATCCATTGTGTCGATAGATAGCAATTTCAGTAATCCCTTCTTCGTTGTATTTACCTCCCGTAGTTTCAATATCTAGAATCACGTACATACTCAATAGTTTCTGGCACCGAATATTTTACTTCCAACTCGAATCATATTGCTACCATTTTCTATCGCGATTTGGTAATCACCGCTCATACCCATAGAGAGTGTGTTAAAGTCTTGGTTTTCAGCTGCTAATTCGTCATACAGCCCTTTTAGCGATTGAAATTCTTTGCTGATTTGGCTGGTATCTTCTGTAAAGGTTGCCATACCCATTAAGCCTTTGATTTTAATATTTTCGAGGGTTTTAGCAACCCCGACTGCATCAATACACTCTTTTTTAGACATCCCAAATTTGGTACTTTCTTCAGCGATATGAAGCTGCAACAAACAATTGATGATCCTCTCGTTTTTAAAGGCTTGTTTGTTAACTTCTTTTAGAAGCTTAAGGGTGTCTACACCATGGATAAGCTCTACATAGGGTGCCATGTACTTGACCTTGTTGGTTTGTACATGCCCAATCATATGCCACTGAATGTCTTTGGGAAGCGATTCGTATTTGGCTGTCATCTCTTGAATCTTATTCTCTCCAAATACCCGCTGACCAGATTTGTAAGCTTGCATGATCTCATCATTAGATTTGGTTTTGGAGACTGCAACAAGTTGAACTGTTTTGGGAAGATCCTCTAATAAGGAAAGGGTGTTCTCTTCAATATTCATTGTACAAAGATATTCAAACTACAAGACTTAATTTAATTTGATTGGCAGGTTGGGATTTTTTATTTAAGATAAAGCCCAGTCGCTAATATTTAGATATAAAGCCTGTGGTTTGCGCTA
>CAJWGK010000097.1 GCA_913030895.1 uncultured Flavobacteriaceae bacterium
TCGTTGGGGATCGACTTCACAACCTAATTGTTAGAGATGAATTCAATAGAGGTGCTATTTTCAAAAAAGATAATGTCATTTCTATTGGAAGTATTCATGGAGTTTATCAATTTGAAAACATCGACCTCGTGGTCGATACAATTTCGGGTGAGTCATATGTCTTAAATGAAGGTCAACAAGACAATAGCTTGTTTATTGCTGTTGCCATTCTTCTTGGTTTTATAGGTTTGATTATTGTGCTAAAACAAAAAAGAAAAAGTTATAACAACCAGGAAATGGTCACTGCTATCAAGAGATATATTGACAGCAATTTGCAAGGGGTGGATGTTGTATCAATTTCAGAGAAATTTAAAATTGACAATAACTTATTATATCACCTCGATCCTGACTTTAGACCAGGAGAATACATTAAAAACAGGCGAAAAGAAAAGGCGATAGAGCTTATTGCCAAAGGGTCATCTATCGAAAAGGTAGCAAAGGCAACGGGCTATTCTGTTTCCTATTTAAAACGCTATTTTTAATCTTACCTGTCTTTTATTTCTTGTTTTTATACTTGTTGCCTCTGTATATCAAATAAGGGATGGGTAGCAGCTGAGCTGCAATCCAAACCTGAATGGCAAACTGATCATCTGTTAGGAAAAACAATACAAAATAGAGCAAGGTACCATAGACGCCAAGGTTGTAAAAAAACGATTTAAAAAATATCAAATAACCCTTTAAATCAAATTTTTCTTGCGCTGCTTTTGACATGGTGTTATAGCCCGACAACCAGGTTTTTGCATTGTTTTCATTGATAAACTTGGCAACTAAAACATACAGCAAACCTGTTCCTACAACTGTAAGAATAAATACAAGCATGAATAATATGTTTTATCTACAAAACAGTTTATGAATGCGTCTATTACATTTCACCTTTTTTCCAACCATATGCCAACGCAATGACAGGAACTGTACTGAGAAGCATGATGGGAACAGGAGGATGAGCGCCACCCATTGTCAGATTGATCCAATCGGGAAGAACCCAACCCAAATGAATGATCGATAATAGCATTGCTGCTGTTTTGGCTGCTTCCAAAACTGATATTCTTATTGAAGCAGCTACTGCAATCACCATGGTAGAACCAATAAACATAAAAACAAAATGAAATATGTCAGATATTTCTTTTGCCAGTTCATTTTCCATCATACCTGGAAATTGACTGTATACCATTTCTTCTTTCATCGAAGGGATGAACATCATCAGAAAAAGTGGTGCAACTGCAAGTATATCAATCACAAGTGTGACTGTAAAAAGTGTTTTTAGTTTCTTCATTGTTGTTTGTTTTTTTAAAATTAAGCATTTTATTTAAAATGAAACGCTTACTTCTCTAAACATTACCTTTGTCGATATGACACCTATTGTACGCAAATACAACTTTGAAAGTTTTGAAGAAACGATTGCCTTTATCAATCGCGTTTCAAAAATTTTTAGCAGGGAAAACCATCATCCCAAGATCATCAATTTTTACAACACTGTTGCGTTCCATTATTTTACAACCGATGCCAACAATGAGGTAACTGACCTCGATCGCAAGATTGCAGATGAAGTGGAAAGTGTTTATCAATCGTTTGATCATAAATCTTAATCGCCAGCTATTGGGCTTCCGAATACTCCAACCCCCATCTCTACCCAAAGCAACAATAATACTAGCATAACAAGTAAAATGTAGATTCGTTTTCGCTGTTGTGGTACATAAAGACGAATCAATCGTATGGCTAAGCTTCCAACAAGCAAGAGAGCTACCATCACAAAAAAATCGAATCGTGACCAACTGACTTGATCTGTCCAGCACATCGCCAATGCAGGAAATCCCAGCAGTAGAAGAGGTGAAAGGATTCGAAAAAAAGTTGGCTTCATGCGATACATTCAAATAAAAGACGTCATATACTTTTGTACAAAAAAATAAATCTGGCTTAAATGATATAAAATAATATCATAAAGAAATGTAGCGTCGAACCTGTTAATACAAATAGATGCCATATGGAATGGAAGTATTTTATCTTACCCAAAGCATAAAATAAAACGCCAAAGGTGTACGAAAGTCCACAGAGAATTAGCAATAATTTTGCGTTGTAATCAATCAACTCAAACAATGAGTGAATATCAAAAATTATAAACCAACCCATGGCCAGGTATAGCAATAAAGACATGAATTCAAACTTGCCTGTGAAAAACAATTTTTTCAAAGTTCCTACGAATGCTAACACAAGCACTGCCAAAAAGATATTTATGCCTGAGGAGTCATAAAGGGTTATGAGGCATACAGGTGCATATGAGCCCAAAATAAGGTAATATATACTGATGTGGTCAAGCACCTGAAATCTCTTTTTGAGCTTAGCGTTTTGTACATAATGATAAATAGATGATGAAGTATATACAAACAGTAAACCAATTGAGAATAATAGGATTGAGAAAGTACTAAGGGATGTGCTGTGATTGTCAAAATAGAATAAAAAAGGGATTCCAATCATTGACAAAATAAGACCTGAGAAATGGGTCCAAACGTTCCACGTTTCTTCGTTTCTGTACTCTCTAAGGCTAATGACTTGCACGACCTAAATCTACAATAATTACACCATTTGATCTGATTTTGTTAAATAGTTAAATTTATAAGTAAAGTATATAACTATTTGAAATTTCATATATTGGAGGATACGTAATCAATAAACAATCATTATGAATGAAGTTGAAATTTTTAACAGCACCCAACTAGCGTTAATCTCTAACGGAGTTTATTTGTTAACCTTCACAGGTTTAATTTTTATAACATTTAGATTGATACGCTATCAGAGAGAAAACCAATCCAACAAATTTGGTAAAGTTTTAGTTACGATTTTTGGGCTATGCACTACCTTTTATGGTTATACTGTTTTCTCATTTCTTCGAAATCTGCAGTTTTCACAGTCTTACAGACTATCTGCATTGCAAGAGGATGGTGTAGAGCTATCGTCATGGGCAAGTAGTATTATAGACTTTACTGGCTATACAGTTGCAGATGGTTTGCCAATATCAAGCACTCCAGAGCCTGCTGCTGTAGTTTTTATAATAACATTTGCCACGATGGTCATTGCAGGTGTTTGGCTCAAGCTAACAAAGTAATCAATTAGATATGAGCTATATTGCTCTTTAGCGATGTAGCTCATATATGTTTAATTTTTAAATATGTATCGATTTAACACAAATGATTATCTGATTCGCATTCCTTTATTTGTCATTTTTTTTTGGTTTGGGCTTTTAAAAGTGATTGAACTTTCTCCAGCGCAAGGGTTGATTATCGACACCGTGTATTGGATGCCATTTTTAAGTCCTGAGGACTGGGTTATTGTCATTGGCTATTGGGAAATGTTGATTGGTTTATTTTTTCTGGCAAAAAAAACCACTTTCTACGCTATGCTATTGTTGTTTTTGCAAATGAGTGGAACTTTTATGCCTTTAGTACTACTGCCATCCGTTACGTTTCAAAACTCTAATGTTCTACTCCCCACGCTAGAAGGGCAATACATCATCAAAAATATAATCATCATTACTTCTGCCATTGTTGTTGGTCGATTTTATTTAAATCAGCCCTTTTTTGAACGAATCTCAAAGCTGTTTCGGAGGAGCTAGAAATGGGAGGTTATAAATAAAAAGAAATTGTTTGGGTTTGTTGAAAGGAAATTATTTAAATTAATTGATATTTAATATTAGAAACGCAACGAAGTTACACTTGATCGTGGAGCAGAAAGGAGTGAAATCGAACTATTTTCGAGAAGATTTGTCAAAAACGATAAATCTTTGAGCTTTGTAATTGTTGGTCCAAGTCCCGCCTTCAGTACGATTATCCTCAAGAATAATTTTTTGTTTTTGGGGATATTTTTTTCACATCCAAATAATTCTTTTATTAAATACTACACGAATATTAGCTTCTTCAAGAACAGTTAATTGTTGACAGCATACACCACATTCAATATTCGATTAATCGTTTTCTGTTTTATACGACATCATG
>CAJWGK010000098.1 GCA_913030895.1 uncultured Flavobacteriaceae bacterium
ATGTAAAAAAAGAAGTTATAACCTACAAAAGAGACGATGGTTTAGAGCTTTCTGGAGTTCTTTATTTGCCTTTAGGATATGATGAGGAAAAAAAAGAAAAAATGCCCATGATATTATGGGCTTACCCGAGAGAATACAAAGACAGACAAAGTGCATCTCAAAGCACCAACAACTCAAATGAGTTTACATATCCTTATTATGGATCGATGATATATTGGGTAACTAAAGGATATGTTGTTTTAGATGACGCTTCTTTTCCAATTATTGGAGAAGGAGATGAAGAGCCTAACGACAGTTTTAGAAAACAATTAGTAGCAAATGGTAAAGCCGCTATTGATGCAGTTGACAAAATGGGGTATATAGACAGGTCAAAAGTTGCAGTTGGCGGACACAGTTACGGAGCTTTTATGGTGGCAAATCTTCTTTCTCATAGCAATCTGTACGCTGCCGGAATTGCAAGAAGCGGAGCTTACAACAGAACCTTAACGCCATTTGGTTTTCAAAGTGAGCAAAGAAGTTATTGGGAAGCGCCAAGCGTTTATTATACAATGTCTCCCTTTATGCATGCTGAGAAAATGAAAACACCATTGTTGTTAATTCATGGTGAAGACGATAATAATTCTGGAACATATCCAATGCAGAGCGAAAGATATTTTAATGCTCTTAAAGGTTTGGGTGCAACAGTCAGATTAGTAATGCTTCCTAAAGAAAGCCACGGCTATGCGTCTAAAGAAAGTATTTATCATGTACTTTGGGAGCAAGACCAATGGCTTGAAAAATATGTAAAAAACAAATAAAAGGATTTAATTAAAGTTTTTTTGATAGAGCGTCTAAGCTTTTTTTAATTTCCACAGAACTAAAAACTTCATTCGAAGTATATATTAAGAAAAAAGACACTCCTTTTGAAATTAAGCTTAAAAAACCTAAATCTTTTACCTGGTGTCTAATCCTTCTTTTAATGAGGTTTCTTTTTACAGCAGTTGGAAAACTCTTTTTAGAAACACTGACTCCAAATTTTGTTTCATCATCATTAAAATCATACCCTTTTAACAAAAGCCCCTTAGCTTTTACAACGAAACCTTTATCAAAAATAGTTTCAATCTTTTTTTTATTCTTTAAAGCAGATTTCATTAGTCAATTTCAACAGAGTTGTCTAGCTGATTTACATCGGCAATTCTTTTGGAAGGGTCAATTTCAACTTTAGTAATTTTTTTGGAACCTACAACTTCAAATTCATATTCTTTTGAAACCCAATTCCAAGGCTCCATTAAATATACCTCATCATTAAAAGATTTATAGCCATAAAGTAAATCATTTGGAATATAATACATGTCAGACGACCCATCTTCAAAAGAAACAACAATCTCAATTGGCATTGGAATTCTTCCAATTCTTTTTAATGTAATTACACGATCGCTTTCAAGCAGAGAAATGTCTATTCCGTAGTCAACTTTATGAGGAGTTCTTGTCCATTCGTTTAAATACCATTCAAGCTCCAGGTCAGAAACCTTTTCTGCAATCCTTTTAAAATCATTTGGAGTTGGGTGTTTAAACTTAAATTCTTCATAATACCTTTTTAGAGTTTTGTTTAGATTGTTTTTTCCAATTATATAACCAAGCTGTGAAAGAAAAACAGACCCCTTGCTGTATGCCGAAGCTCCATAGGCAAAATTATAGTCATATCTATCTGAGTGAATAGTCTGAGCCTGTTCAAAACCAGAACTAGCCAATAGATAATACCTATCATAACTGCTTTTGTGCGGAAATTCAGGGTCTTTATCATTTACATAGTTTTCAGAAAGAGAGGTTACATATTCTGTAAACCCTTCGTCCATCCAAGAGTGCTTTGCTTCATTTGTGGCAAGTAAGTGTTGAAACCAAGCGTGAGCCATTTCATGTGCTGTAACGCCAAGAAGACTTGGGTATGGTCGCTCGCCAGTAATCATCGTGCACATAGCATACTCCATTCCACCATCACCACCTTGTATAATTGAATATTGTTCCCAAGGATATGGGCCTATACTTTCTTCAAAATACTCCATCAGCTTAACAGAATCGTCTTGAAGCTTTTTCCAATGCTCTACGTTAACTGTTGGTTTATAAAAAAAATGTAAATCTACTCCAGATTCAGTCCTTTTAATATCATGAATATAATCAGGATCTGCTGCCCAAGCAAAATCATGTACGTTTGGAGCGTAAAACTTCCAGGTGTTCGTTTTAGAGTCATTTTCTTTAGGATCTTTTTCTGTATATCCATGGCCGATTTCGTTTGCGTTTTGTAAATAGCCAGTTCCACCAACCACATAGTCTTTGTCAATTGTTATGTTGACCTTATAGTTTCCCCAAACACCATGAAACTCTCTACCTATATATGGGTTAGGGTGCCAACCTTCAGGATCAAACTCTGCAAGTTTTGGGAACCACTGCGTCATTGTCATATCAACACCTTCTTTGTTCAACTTACCAGATCTTCTAATCTGAAGAGGAATTTGAGCGGTGAAAACCATATTGAGTTTTGTTTTTTTACCAGGCAATAAAGGCTTATTAAGCCTAGCTAACAAAACAGTTTCATTTATCTCGAAATTAATATCTTTTCCATCTTGCTTTAATGAACTTACACTTATATCTCCATAATCATTCTCATCTAACGCAACAATCCTACTTCCAACTCTTCTATCAGGATCTCTAATTGTTCTAGAACGAATATCCATTTGACTGTTAGGTTTGAAAGCATTGAAAAACAAATGGTAATAAACCTTGTTTATTGTATCATTCGAGTTGTTGGTATAAACAATTGATTGATCTCCATCATATGTAAAATCTGAGACATCTACATTTATATTCATCTCATATTCTACATGTTGTTGCCAGTATTCTTGAGCAAAAGATAACTGAAAAGCAATTAAAATAAATATTGTTCTAATCATTATTGTAGTTCTTCTATTGTAAATGATTTGTCAAATCTTATGCCTTTTTCTGTTTTTTTAAGTGAAACTAATTGATTGTTAGGGTCGTGCTCCATAAATAAATAATAACCTTTATCATAAGCCTCGTTTAAAAAAGACTCCTTTTCACGCATTGTTATTAAAGGACGAACATCATAGCCCATTATATAAGGTATAGGAATATGACCTACTGTTGGTATAAGATCTGCTGCGAATACAATCTCCTTGTTTTTATATTTTATTTTAGGAATCATCTGTTTTTCAGTATGACCATCAACACATAAAATCTCTAAACCAAGATCTTCATGATTAATAAAAGCGCTTGAATTACCCTCAACAAAACTTAACTGTCCAGATTCTTTAATAGGCATTAGGTTTTCTTTTAAAAAAGATGCTTTTTCCCTAGGATTTGGTTTTGTAGCCCAATTCCAGTGATTTTCATTTGACCAGTATTTAGCATTTTTAAACTGGACGTCATATCGTTCATTAACAGTATCCCATAAAACAGCTCCACCGCAATGATCAAAATGAAGGTGTGTTAAAATTACATCAGTAACTTCATCAACACCAAAACCTGCATTTTTAATAGACTCTACTAATGAATAATTTCCAGATCTTTTGTAGTAGCTAAAAAATTTTTCAGATTGCTTGTTTCCCATGCCTGTATCAATTAAGGCCAGTCTTTTACCATCTTCAACAAGAAGACACCTAGTTGACATATCTATCATATTGTCTGAATCAGATGGATTTGTTTTCTGCCAAAGAGACTTCGGAACAACACCAAACATTGCTCCTCCATCAAGCTTAAAGTTTCCAGCTTCAATTGGATAAACATTCATAAGTGTAAATGTAAAGAATTATCTTATAGTCAGCCTTAGTACAGAGCAGGCAGCCATTTTAACAAACCTATCTTCACCAGCACCAAAAAGAACCCTAATCCAATTGTCTTTCTCAGG
>CAJWGK010000099.1 GCA_913030895.1 uncultured Flavobacteriaceae bacterium
TTTTTTTACAGTGTTCTCCTTATCCAAAATCATCAGTTTTTATATTTTCTTTTTTATAGCTACTGTTGCTAAGTCGCATAGCGAAACGAAGGACATTTTCATCTGGATGAGAAACCATTGACAAAGGTCTAATAGGGATATCTAATTCTTGGTGATTTGGGTTGAGAATATTGAGAACAGCATATTGCCCTGCTTTATAATCAAAGGGCCTTGGTTTTTCAAATGTTAATTCAACCGTGTTTTCGGCTATTTTAAGGTTTGACAATAGTTTTACGATTCTACTATCATTTATATGAGAAGTTGTGATGTTCCCATTTTTCGATGAGATTTTGCCTGACTGGTTTGCACAAAGAAATCCACTAATAATTGCTCCAGTAAATCCGCCACCTGGAAAAGTCCAAGCCCCTGCAAAATAGAGATTTTTAATCGGTGATTGAAACGGTACACGCCCCATTCCTGATTGTTTAGGCGTTTGCGCATATCCATAAGGAGTTCCCTCTGGATTTAATGTAAAACGTTGAATTGTTTTTGAAGTGCCTACTTCATAGTATTCAATATGGTCTGTAATTCTAGAGATGATTTTTCTAACCGCTTAAAAAACAATTGTGCAACTTCCTCTTTTTTAGCTTTATATGTTTCAGAATCCAATTGATCCCAGTCTGAAATGTAATCAGCGGCACAAATTACCCCAACACTTTTTCCTTTGGGCGCTAATTGCGCATCTATCTGGCTGTAATCGACAAATACAAAATTTTTATTAGCCCAATCACCTTTATTATTTTCATGAATATCATTTATTGACCTAACATTGTCACCCACAACAAAAGTGGAATAATGCAGGTTGCCTAATTCTTTTATTTCTTTTTTAAACCCAATGTAAATACTCAATAACGAACAAGCTACTTTAAGATGATCTGCTTTATGAGCAATTTTTAAGCTTTCAGTTTCGGGAAGCATTTCTTTCACCAAAGGAATGGCAACATTGGCGATTATCACCTCCGCTCTAATTTTGGTCTCATTCGGTTTCACTTTAATGCAACTCATGGCATGGCTAAGCTATTTTGTACCGAGGCACATTCTTTAGCCATTGTTATACAAGGTTTTATTTAGCGTTTTTCCCTTTATGCATTTGATAATATTGATTTATAAATGCCATGGGTATTTCACTTCCAATTTGATGCTGCCCAACGATGGTGTTAACTGCTAGGTCTTCTTGATAAATCCTTTCAATAAAAGAGGAAGTTGCTTCGGGAATAATAGTAGATGCAATCAGGTTTGGTTTTGGGCTTAGCTGCATAAAATCTCCTTGATAAATAATCTGATCTGCTATAACATAAGCAAACCCTTGTGATTTACAATGCCCGTTTTTGGGATAATGGTATTGAATCCCGTTTAAGATAGCTCTGTCTTCAATTTTTTTAAATTTAAAGGTTGCAATAGATTGCTGGAATGGTTCATAATCTTTAATCCCTTCCATTGTAAATTGATCTGCCACAATGGTGATCCCTCTAATCACATATTCTTCTAGGCCCATAATATGATCACTATGCATATGAGTAACATACACATGGCTAATTTTAGCATTTGGAAATTCATTATCAATAATGCTTAGTACTCTTTCCGAGAGTTCATTTGAATCAGGAGCACCAAGCACTGTGATTTGATCGTCAATTTTCGTAAATAGTATATTCCTACGTGTTCTATCATCTCTTATAATGTAGCTGATGTCTCCAATTTTTGAAAATGCTTCATCGTTGTTTTCCTTTTTAGAAAAGGTATATCCTTCAGGGAGTTGAAGTTTTTCAGAATCAATTTTTTCAAGTGCCTCAAAATGGGTTATTACATGGGTGCTTCCAAGTTCATTATCTATCAACTCGTCAAATTCTGTTGCATAAGACAATTCCCCTTCAGGCTTAAACTTTTTATAGATGGTGGTTCTGTTTCCTTCGATGATCTTCTTTAAACGCATTGGTTGTAACGAAAAAATAAACTGTACGGTATCTTTTTGACTAGCCTTTCTTATTGAAATTTCATCTTTATTCGAGTCAAATTCATATTGCAAAGAATCTAAAGGGGTGTCTAAAAAAGCCTTTGCTCGTGCACTATTCAGTCTATTGACTCGATCTTTTTTAAAAAAGGCATAGTTCTCCTCTACGTTTATAGAATCTATAATGTTGCCACTCCAAAGTTTGTTGAAACTATACTCAAAAGCCTCAGAGCCAACAATAACTGTAATGTAATCAAAGGCGAAACCGCCACCCATATTGGAAATCCTTCTATTATAAGCATACTTGTTGTCATCATCAATTTCTGTGACATACGAAAAGGTTGTACCATTTACATCATTGTAGTCATACGATTGATATTTTGTAAAATAAGTGGCATCGAAAGCGATTGCATAGGATGCTGGAAGTTGAATGTTTTTGTAATGAGTAATGAGTTGACTTACAATTGTTTCATTATTATTACTTCCACAATTTGTTAAAAAAATAAGGGTAATTAAAGCTGTTGTTCGCATACTTTTTTTGTTTCTAAATTAAAGTGTTACTAACCCTTTAACGGTCGGTCTATTTATGGGTATAGCCAACCCACGTCTATTTGATTTATCCACAAAAAGTATAGTATGAAGACCCAAATGTAGGCTCTTGGTAAAAGTTTAGAAATGGGAATTATATAAACGTAAATGTAAAAAATAAATTGATAATTACAGATTTTAGAGGGTTGCTATTTAAAATTTTTGAAGCTAAGTTGAACGTACTAGCGAGATTAGTTTTTTGTTTTCGTTTGAACTATAACTTCACTTACATTTCTATGAGTAAAACCATTTGGCAAATTATTTAAAAATTTTACCTGTTTCTTTTCCAAGGTCAGTGGCGGTATGGATATTATTCGCTTTGCCATCATTCAAGAGGATATATTTTCCAGGGTCAGTACTAAATTCATCTTGTATCATAAAATTATAGATGCCACTTTTTGAAATGCCATTGCCTTTGGGTTTACTATTTTAAATCCAAACTTTTCTTCAAATTTTGTCCAAAAGGGATTGTTTTTATGGGCAACCATTTGGTCAATATTATCGAAAGCATGAACCCAAAAATAATTGAATTTATAATCTTGTCCATCTCCAATTCCTGACACTCTTTTCAGTAGTGCCCAAGGAGTGGCTATTACTGGGGGTCTATATCATATCATCATGGACGATTTTGCTAAAGAAAGTTTCCATATCTCCTGGGTTAAATAAGTCATATGCTCTTTGTGCAATTTCTTTTATATTCATTGTAATCGGGTTATGGTTAATAAGTATCAATCGTATAAAAAAATCTAAAAATAAACGAAGGAGGTCACTGAGCTAGCAAATTATAATTCACCCTCTATTTTGTTTAACTATTTACTAATATTTTTATATATTGACCAATAATAAATAAACAAAAGTACAGTTTGAGTTTAATTGAAGAGGCTTTAAATGCAAAATCTGAAAAGGATTTATTGCAGATCATTAAAGATAGTGATGCCCCTCCACCATTTTTAGAAATGGCACAAATTATCTATGAGAGGCGTTTTTCTAAAGTGCCTAATGTAGAATAGGATTTTTATTTCCTATTGTGTTAGAAAAGTTCTTTTTGGTTTATTAAGAAACGATTTTTCCATCTGAAATAATGTAATAAATGAGGGTAGTCAACCAGATTAGATCCCTCGTTTATCTTCATACAATATTGGGTTCCATTTCAATAATAATGATCATACAAATAGTTACCTTTAGCAT
>CAJWGK010000100.1 GCA_913030895.1 uncultured Flavobacteriaceae bacterium
CCCTATTTGTTAAAAAGGGGTTTGTTTTACAGTAAATTATATTTATTAATTGAATTTATATCGGACTCCTAATTGCATTTGCCAAGTATTAAATACGCCTGATCCATCTCTGTATGAAGAGTAATCCAATGAACCTCTTACGGCATTCATACTGTAAGTTGGCTCGTTGTTATCATTCAATCCTTGGAACCTTAGCGGGTTTCTTTGATTCGCGGTTTGGAAAACTCCGTGTCTGCTATTAGCTAAATTTCCAATGTTGATGATATCCAAACTAATCTCAATTTTATTGGTTTGTCCGGCAATGGTGGGCATATCAAAGCTTTGAATTAGTTTTAAGTCAAATCTTCCTACATAAGGCAAAACCGCTCCATATCGTTCTGCAATTTTTCCGCGATTTTTTGATAAATAATCATCTTGATCGATAAATCTGTCAAAAGCAGCAGTTTGCTCAGCGGCAGTAAAACCACCATTGTCAACAAAGTTGAGTTCACTCGCATTATTTGGGATATAAATCAAACGATTTGCCCTGTCGCCAAAATGGCCACTATATGTATAACTATATCTTCCTGCTTCTTGACCTCTGTACAACAATAAAATGGTCGATCCTCCCTTTTGGTAAGTCAAGGTTCCAACAACACGATTGGGTACATCCCACTGTGCAAATCCAATTTCTGGTCTATTCCTGTTATAAGCAACAGTTCCAGGCCAGCTTGAAAAAGCTGTTGATCCTTCAAAACCACCGTTATCTTCCGCTTTGCCTGTTGTATAAGCTACCGAAGCAGTAAAACCGTTGTTAAAATCTTTTTCGGCCGATAAAGTCAATGAGTAAGCTTGTGGTAGATCATTTTGAAGATTGGTCAAGTAATAAACATTGCTATAATCGGGATCACTTTCTCTAGCTGTCCAATATCCTCTTTGGTCCGGGCCATTCATGGTGACCTGAGCATCATTAAGAATGATATCGTTAACAACAGGAGATTCAATAAATTTAGTGTAAAGAAAATTAGCCGATCCAAAAATTCCAAAAGGTAGTTTTGCGTCTAAGGTAATGGATGTTCTCCAATTCTTAGGCATTTTGAAATCTTTGTCGGTCAATACCAAATCACCGTACCCTCCTCCAAGTGTCTGTGGGCTTGGTCCATCAGGTCTTCCAAAGTTAGTATCGGGATCAAATTGATAAGTACCACCAGCGAAATTATCCATTACAGCTTGGAAATCTGCAAGATCCATATCGCTTTGATCATAACCAGTAAAATTTCTAAGTACTCCAGATGTACTTGGCTGATTTGAGACCCATACAAATGGAATAAACCCTGTATTTATACCTGTGGAAAATCTCAGTAAATATTTTCCGTCTCCTTTGATATCATAAATACCACCCGCTCTAATTGATAATGCAGGAGCTGGTTCAGGAAATTCTCTAATGTCTGGAGAAAATGATTTGCCATTAAAGGTAAATGTTTTATTCAAAGCTGAAATGGCAGTATTTTCTACTATATCAATAGGAAAACTGGCAAACTCAAGCCTGGCTCCAGCAGTTAATTCAAGTTTATCGTTTACCTTAATGTTGTCTTGAGCGTAAACAGCAAAGTTTCTGTACTCAGTTTCATCCATTGGTGGGTTTAACGTTCCATCTAGGGCATATCCAATCGCAAAAGCATATGGATAAGCACCCGGAACCTTGTCTATAACTACATCCTTGAAGTTTTGTAATGAACTAAATCTGTATAAACCGTTAAAAACAGGATTGAATGCGTTTTTAAAAGATTGTGATTCATATCGCAAACCGAACTTATAGTTATGTTTTCCTTTAAATAGGGTAAAATCGTTAGTTAAGGTAAAAATGTTATTATCCAATTTATTTCCAATGGAATAAAGTTCATTCCCCATGGCGGTATAATAAAGATCTTCTCCATCTACTGGTTCCAATATTTCAAGCATTGGGAAATCTTGTCCACCAGGAATTGTCCTTTCAGGGTCAGTGATGTTGGTATAAGTTACTCTCAGAACATTGGTAGTGTTTTCAATAAAATTCGATCTTAGCTCAGCAGAAAGCGATTCAACATTTCTAGAGTTAATGTATTGGTTATTTTGAAAAGGAACTGCCTCAAGATCACCTCCATGACGTCGTGTGGATCTGTACCTGTAAATCCCTCTGACAGAATTTGACGACTGAGTAATATCTTCTTTCCCCTCAAAATTATTGTATCTGATGAAAAACTTTTGCTTACTATTAATGTTCCAATCCAACCTCAAGTTCAACCTTTCACCAACATTTGCAAAAGGAATATTATCACCATATAAACCAGGTTCATAATCATAAAGATTTTTCATTTGGGTTTGAATGTTTATGAGTTCAGACTCAAGCACTCTTGAGGTAGTTACACCATTTCCAACTCCGTCTGCGGATGGACCATAGCTAAAAGCAGGTAACAAGTAGTTGTACTCCTCATAATTGGCGAAGAAAAATATTTTGTCCTTCAAAATTGGACCACTAAAAGTTACCCCTCTCAATACATTTTTTCCAATTCCAGGATCATTCCCTATCATTTGATCATTTTGAATGTAGGAGTAGGCCTCTGCTTTATAAATATTGGAACCAGATTTTGTTGTAGCATTAACAGCAGCACCCGTAAATCCACTAAGTGCCATATCAACTGGTGAGAGGTCAACTTGAACTTGATCGAATACTTCAATAGATAAAGGATTTTCTCCACCAAACTGAGCTGAACCTAAACCAAAATTATTATTGTATGCAGCCCCATCAACCATATAATTATTGAATCTATTACTGGCCCCCGCGAAAGCACTGTTACCATTTGATTGAGGAACAAGCCTTGTAATATCAGTAATATTTCTCGTAATAGTAGGTATTGATTTTACCTTATCAGACTTTATACTTGTTGAAGCACCTTTGGAATTGGATCTGTTTTCTGAAACAATAACTTCAGATAACATCGTTCCTTGAGATAAGGAAATATTAACTGAAAATGTTTCCCCTAGATCAATGTTTATATTTGCAATGGTTCTTTCTTGGGATTCCATTTCAGAGATAATCAAAGTATAGGGTCCACCGGGGATAACATTTGTAATGTTAAAAAAACCCCCATCAAGAGAAGTTGCGTTAAAAGTTGATCCAGTAGGTTCATGGGTGGCTATTATTGAAGCACCCGCAAGTGGTTCGCCATTTTCATTAGTTATTTTTCCATCAATGTTAGACCCAGTCGTTTGAGCGTATAAACATGAAAACATTAATAAAGAAAATAACGTGTAAATTTTTTTCATTTTTTATAGTTTATGATTTATTACAACAAAACTGGTCTAAAATTTTATTATCATTATTCCTAAAACTTTACATTTTGGTTCTTACAACGTTAAGAAATAAGAATATTTGTTAACATCAGGTTAAGGAGAAAAATTGACGTAATTTACTTTTTCAGCGTTACTTAAAAAGTACACGTCTATGTTAGTCAGCACAATAACGACACCCTATTCGTTTTCTAAAGTTACAGTATTACAAAACCAAGTTGTAGTTTAAACTTGACCAAAAACATTTTCGTAAAGTATTAATATGATTTAATTAACATTGGGGGTTTTTCGAATTTTTAATTTTAAAAACAAAAAACAAAGTAGGTGTTTAAGTCCATTAGTGTGAAATTGAAAACCCTTTTGAAACCATTTGATAAATCTAAAAAGTGGGTAATAACGCTTCTTTTGATTTTACCTCTTTCTTTTCTTTCCATC
>CAJWGK010000101.1 GCA_913030895.1 uncultured Flavobacteriaceae bacterium
TTTTATTCATTAGTTTAATAATAGTTTTATTAATCTTAAGAAATTAAAAAAGGTAGGATGAAGACCAATCATCTCGTTTCTCAAATGCCTGAAACTGTTGAGTAGCTCAGCCAGCAATATTAAAATTGGTATACCTAGAATAAGATGAATTTGCGGAGTAACCGCAAAAAATTCATTGCTGAACAAAAGTCAAAATCTGTGGTAATTAGCCTATAATTTCCAGACCCTACTTTCAGCTGATACTTCGACGTCCCAAGATTGTGGAGGATTAGGTCGATATTTTGGATCTGCATCAATGTCAGGAAAGCCTCTAGCTACCTCAAATAATTGGTTGAAACTTTTTTTTCTCAACGGAGAATTTATCGAATCTATTAGATTGATACTCTCCTCAGGATTTAGCTTTAAGTCGAAGAAAGCAACAGCTTGTCTCTCACTGTTGATTAAGAGTTTGAATCGTTTATTTCTCAAAACTCGATCGCGATAAAGGTATTGATTTTCAACACCGTTTTCAGTCAATTTCGCGTTATTACCACCTCCCATCCCCATAATCCACTCTCTTTGGCTGTCGCGATTGTGAATCAAGGATTCCTTGAATGAAACCCCATCAATTACGAAATTTTGACCTTCTCTAGTGTATTCTTTATTGTGAGGTAATCCAGCAATATCAAGAAAGGTTGGAAATAAATCAGTGAAATCAATCAATGCATCAGAGGTTCTGTTGGCATCTACTTTCGATGGCCAGCTCACAATGAATGGTAAATTTATTCCTACTTCAGAAGTTTTTCCTTTAGCACCCCTGACAACGCTGCCATTTCTACTAGCAGCTAAAGGCATTGTCCCGTTGTCAGTGGTCCATATGATCAAAGTATTGCTTCTTAGGCCGGCATCTTCAAGCGTCTGCATAAGTTCCCCAGTTATCATATCGGTATATTTCACCATTGCTTTGTGTTTACCTTCTCTTGTGGATGCACTTTCAATAGGGGTGTTGACCAAAGGTCCATGGGTTAAAACCATCGGATAATAGATAAACATAGGTTGGTCTTTGTTATTGTTAATAAAGTCTTGAATAAAGTTTAAAAACAAGTCTGGTCCAAATGCTTCTTCAAAGGTTTTACTTCCATTTTTTGTAAAAATATAGGGCGACTGGTAGCGATTTCCGCTGGGTGGATTTCCCATCTCATAGCCTGTCCACATACAAAATTCGTCAAATCCATTTTTACGCAATGCATCAGGTTCTACTCTAAAATCGTCGATTTGCCATTTTCCTGCAATACAGGTTTTATAGCCTGCATTTTTCATCTCAATAGCTATGGAGGGATTCATAGTTTCATCGAAATGTGCCTCTCCTCCCCAACGAGGAACATCCCAATGGTTGACCCAACCGTGTCGAAATGGGTATTGACCAGTAAGGAAAGTTACCCTTGTAGGAGTGCATTGTGGCATTCCATAGAAGTTGGTGAATTTTGTACCGGTTTTTGCAAGTTGATCAATATTAGGGGTGCTTATTTCGTCTGACCCATAACAACTTATCCACTCCTTTCCTAAATCATCTACTACTATTAGTAAAATATTTGGAGGAGTAGCTGAGTTGTTGTTTTTCGGCATATCATTAGAGCTTATCAGCAGTAATGGAGCCAGTAAAATAATTAATTTTTTCATGATCCAATGGATTAATCAGTCATTTCAAATCTATAAATAATTGACGAAGTTTCTCAACCAATAAGAATTGTTTCTGTGACAGTCAGCACCCTAATGTTTGAGATACTAAATAAATTTTAAAAGGAAACAATTTACAATTTGATGATTTAAAATTAGATTAAGATTTACTTAAAATCAACTTTACTTTTGAGTGATTCGAGCACTAAATTTTCATGTTCGTATAACGTTTAATTTAATTTAAATAAATGACTTAGCGTAAATCTTTCATGAGCTTTGAAATACAAAAACTTTAAAACATTTACTGATGAAAATTTTACTAAAAATTGCTTATTTACTTCTTTTGGTAACTTCTACTTTAAGTTTTGCTCAGACTACTGGTTCGACAATTGAAGGAAAGGTTACCTCTAAAGAAGGAGAACCGATTCCCTTAGCGACAATTGAGTTAATTCATGAGCCAACAGGAACTAGTTTTAGCACCGTATCCAATCAAGAAGGGTTTTATACAATCCCGAATGTGATAGCAGGTGGGCCATACACACTCACTGCTTCAGAGATCAATTACCAGGATCAGAAAGTTGTATCTATTAATGTGGATCTTGGTGAGTCAATTGAAATCCCTGTTATATTATCTCAAGGAGTAGCATTGAGTGAGGTAATCGTTTCTAAGGAAAAATCACGATCATTAGGCGTGAGTACAAACATTGACTCCAAGGTTGTAAAAAGAATTCCTACGATAGCCAGGACGATTACCGATTTTACCAGACTTGTCCCGCAATCCAATGGAGGTAGTTCTTTTGCAGGTGCCAGTAATAGATATAATCTTTACAGTATTGATGGAAACTCTTACAACAATAACTTTGGTTTAGGGTCTCAACAATTTGCTGGAGGAAACCCAATTTCAATTGAAGTAATAGATCAAGTTCAAGTTGATTTATCACCAATAGATATGTCTATTAGCGGATTTACTGGTGCTGCTGTAAATGCAACGACAAAAGCTGGAACCAATGAATTTCATGCAGAGGCATACTCTTATTTACAAAACGAACAGATGATCGGTGATGATCCCAGTGATTCAAAATCAACTACCCGCGGTTTCACCGTTGGTGGACCCATAATAAAAGATAAAGTTTTCTTTTTTGCGGGTTATGAAGAAGTTGACAATTCAATTCCAGGATTCACTGTTGCTCCCTCTCAAGACGGAGTTGGAAATGGTTCTACAATTTCCAGAGTAAGAGAATCTGACCTACTATACATCCAATCTCAGCTTCAAACTTTATACGGTTATGATACCGGAGCATATGGATCAAATATTCCTTTTATCAATCAGGCAGAGAGACTTAATATAAGGTTTGACTGGAACATAAACGATAAAAACAAGTTATGGGTTAGATACAATACCTATTCTCAAGATCAGAGTAGAAGGCAATCTGGAACATCTACAAGAGATATGTATAGATTTAGGGGAACCAGTAGAACTGGTATTGATGCAATTCCATTCCAAAACAACCAATACTTAAATTCAGTTGAAAATGTATCAATTGCTGCAGAATTAAGATCTCAAATTTCTGATAATATGACCAACGTATTCAGATTCGGTACAAGAGAAATTAAAGATCCTCAAAGGACTTTTGGTGGAGGTGACTTTCCTATGATTGAAATCATGACAGGTGATTATTACAACGGTGATACTGACATGGAATATTATACCTCTGTTGGAAACGAATTGTATAGTGTTGGAAACCAAGTTACTGAAAATGGATTTTCAATCAACAATGATTTTACTTGGGTCAACGGTAAACACACCATCAAAGCGGGATTTAAATACCAAGAAATGGAGTTCTCCAATGCTTTTAACCCAGTATTTCACGGTATATATAGACTGGTAGGAAATACACCTGAGGAAGCGATGCAGCATTTCACCGATGTTGTCGTTAATAAAACACCCGGTGTTTATCCAGCAGCATTTGTGAAAGGTTTTGCTTTAGATGGGACAACAAATATGCCTTTAGATGAAACCAAGTTCACCAATTTTGCTTTTTATCTTCAAGACGATTTTCAAATAAATGATGATC
>CAJWGK010000102.1 GCA_913030895.1 uncultured Flavobacteriaceae bacterium
TTTACATATAATTTAATTTATTTTTGCCAAAAAAGATGCGGAAATTCTCCCTTTTACTCCTCCTAAATACCTATTTAATTTCAGCCCAAAATTCAGGTCAATTAAGCGGGAGGGTAGTAGATCGTCAGACCCAACTTCCGATTGAAGGAGTTACCGTTCTTTTAGAAAATTCGCTGATGGGAGTAGCCACTGATTCCGATGGATATTTTACGATCAATGATGTTCCCACCAAAACTTATAATGTGACCATTAGTCACCTCGGCTATCAATCCCAAACCATTTATAATGTCATCGTCAAAACATTTGGAACTCCACCATTACAAATACTACTCGAGGAGTCAACCAACGAATTAGACGAAGTCGTCATTCTCCAAAGCCCATTTAGAACAACCATTGAATCACCATTATCCACACAATCCTTCTCTGCTGTGGAGATCGAAACCTATCCCGGTGGTAACAATGATATCACTAAGGTAATTCAAAGCATGCCAGGAATTTCTCCCTCCATAGGCGGATTTAGAAATGATATAATTATTCGTGGAGGTGCACCGAATGAATCGGTTTATTATCTCGACGGTATTGAAATACCCAATATCAATCACTTCAGTACCCAAGGTAGTGCTGGAGGTCCTGTAGGAATGTTAAACGTCTCTTTCATTAGGGAAGTTACGCTCTCCAGTTCAGCTTTTGGTGCAGCGTATGACAATCCACTTTCTGGGGTTTTATCCTTTGAACAAAGAGAAGGGAATCCCAATCGTTTTGGTGGAAACTTTAGGTTGGGAGCTAGCGAAGCTGCCTTGACACTCGAAGGCCCACTTTTTAGAAAAGACAAAGACAAACCCGCAAAGACCACGCTTTTATTTTCAGTTAGAAGAAGTTATCTGCAATTTCTATTTGAATTGATAGGCTTACCGATTCGCCCTGATTACTGGGATTATCAGTGGAAAATAAATCATGAGATTGATCCCTACAATACGCTTATCTTTTTAGGATTGGGAACTGTAGACGATTTTTCTGTTAAAGCTCCAGATGAATTTGATGCAGCGCAACAAGCAACAATAGATCAGGTGCCAATCATTCAACAAAAAACCATTACCGTAGGGCTATCTTGGAAGAGGAAATATAAAAATGGAAATGGAAATATGATCACTTCCGTTAGTACCAATCGGTTACAAAATATTTTCTCCCGTTATCAGGACAATACCCAAAAGACAGGGACAATATTTAAAAATGATTCCTATGAACAAGAGACAAAAATACGTTATCAAACTCTTCACTATCTAAACAAATGGAAGGTTGTTGGGGGAGCAAATTTTCAATATTCCGACTATGCGAATGACACAAGAAGCCTTCTTTATAACTTGGATTATAAAACGGGAATAGATTTTATTAAGTATGGTTTTTTTGCTAAAGGTGAGCGAAAGTTTTTCAATGATGATTTAGGAATTTCCTTCGGTTTTAGGTTTGATGCAGATACATTTTCTCAGGGCTCAAGGCTGATCGATAATTTTTCACCAAGACTTTCACTAACCTATAACCTTACGGAAGATCAAAGTTGGAAAATTAACGCATCTGTCGGACGATATTTAAAAATGCCGACCTACACCATGTTAGGCTTTCAAAACTTAAATGGCAATTTTGTTAATAAATCTGCAAAGTATACCCAAAGCGATCATGCCGTTATGGGGCTGGAATACTCTCCAGGTAACGCCGCTAGAATTACCCTTGAAGGATTCTATAAAAAATACAGTCAATATCCAATTTCATTAATCGATCAGGTTTCTTTAGCAAATAAGGGGGGTGATTTTGAGGTATTGGGTAATGAAGCCATTACCAGTAATGGAAGCGGAAAAAGTTATGGGATGGAAGTGCTCTATCAACAAAAACTAGCTAAAAATTTCTATGGTGTTTTTGCATACACTTATTTTCATAGTCAGTTCACGACCAGTTCAGGTAAATACCTCCCCTCTGTTTGGGATAGCCGCCATTTGATTTCTTTTTCTGGTGGGTATAAATTAAAAAGAAATTGGGAAATTAGCGCTCGTTGGCGATTTTCAGGACAAACCCCTTATGTACCAGTGGATTTAGACGCCTCACTTTCAGCCTATCCTGAAATTATTTTAGATTACAATCAATTGGGTAATGCTAAGTTAGATCCGTTTAATTTAGCTGATATTCGCTTTGATAAAAAATGGAATTTTAAACGTTACTCTTTTAATTTCTATTTTGAAATTCAAAACTTCTTAGCTCAGGCAGTTCCGCTGCCAGAAGAGTACGGACTTAATCGTGCTGATAATGGGGAATTGATTTTTCCGAACGCCCTCGTTCGCGTTGATACCAATGAGAATAACAATATTCCCATTCCAACCTTTGGGCTGGTTTTTGATTTTTAAGTTTTACTTGAAGATTTCCAATAATCCATCAGGCAGTTCCAGATGGATTTTTTTTTCCGTTCTGTCCAATTCTTTAATGAAATTATCGTGAACTGGGATTAATATTTCTGTTCCATTAACATCGATGACAAACAGTGCTTGAGGTCCAGAGTCATTGACCGTCTTAATAATTCCGATTTCCTTTTTGAACTGATCAAAAGCAGTAAACCCTCGTACTTCGTGATAATAGAATTGATTTCCTGAAAGTTTGGGAAGCTGATCCATCGGTAAATACAGCTCTTTTTTTATCAATCGGTCTGCTTCGTTTTCACTATCTACATCCTCAAACTTAATTCGAAGCAATGAGGTTTTGTGTAGCTGAGAACGAGTGATAAAATAAGGGACAAGGCCTTGTGGTTTATTGATGAAAACAGCACTTAAATCCAAGTAGTTTTTTGGACTGTCCGTGTCAAGCTTAACTAAAACCTCCCCTTTGAAACTATATTTTCCTACAATAGATCCTAAAAAGAAGCAATCTTCCTTCAGCATGATAGGTTGGAGGGGGAGTGGTTATTCTTTTTTATCCTCTTCTTCATTTGTTTCCTCGGCAGTAGAGGTTTCTTCTGCGGCTTGTTCAGGTGCAGCCTCCTTAACGGCCTCCACAACAGCTCCTTCAACCGCTTCTTCAACAGCTTCTTCAACCGCTTCGCTTACAGTTTCTTCAACCGCTTCGCTTACAGTTTCTTCGGTAGTGTTTTCTTCGGTTGCAGGTGTTTCTTCAGCTGCTTCATCGCTGGCTGCTCCCTCTGGAGCTTCGACCGCTGTCTCGTCAGCTGCTTCAACCACAGGTTCGGGGGCTTGATCAGCAATACGCTTTTCATTAATGGCCTTCTCAGCTTCAAAACGTTTGGACAAGTCTTCGGCTTTTTCTTTATCTAAACCATCAATTTTAGCTTGGATTTTGTCTTGTTTTTCCTCAAGCCAAGCAGCAAATTTTTTATCTGCTTCCTCTTGCGTAAAAGCACCTTTTCTAACTCCACCGTTCAGATGATGCTTCATCATCGCTCCTCTATAGGACAATAAGGTTCTAGCGGTGTCTGAAGGTTGCGCACCATTTTGTAACCACTTTACAGCGCCATCAACATCTACTTCTACAGTAGCAGGATTGGTATTTGGATTGTAAACACCTAGTTTTTCAAGGTAGCGTCCATCTCTTTTAGCGCGGGAATCCGCAGCAACGATCCAATAAAAAGGTTTGCCTTTTTTTCCGTGTCTTTGAAGTCTT
>CAJWGK010000103.1 GCA_913030895.1 uncultured Flavobacteriaceae bacterium
ACTCAATAAGAATTTCTGTCAACGACTGACGGTGACCATTCTTAACGCGGTATCCTTTACGACGTTTCTTTTTAAACACAATTACTTTGTCATCTTTCAAATGACGAACCACTTTTGCTTCTACTGAAGCATTGGCTACAGCCGGGGCGCCTACAGATATTTTATCTCCGTCAGCCAGCATAAAGACTTGGTCAAAAGAAACCTTATCTCCTGTTTTGGCGTCCAAACGATGTACAAATACCTTCTGGTCTTTTGCAACTTTAAATTGCTGCCCTGCTATCTCTACGATTGCAAACATATTTTTGTTTTTAGTGTTTCTTGTCGAAGCGGGTGCAAATATACAATCTTGAACAATATCAGGCAATGTTTTTTACAGCCAGATTCTTTTAAGGATTGTTTTGTTAAATTTTGTAAATTTGGATTTAAGCTTTAAACCTAATATTATGAAAAAAACATGGATCTCCCTATTTCTTTTTTTAGTTCCCCTAGCCATTTGGTCACAAGGCCCTAATACGCCAATTCCTGTCTCTGATAAGGTGAAAATTGGAGTTTTAGACAACGGTCTTAAATACTATTTACGTCAAAATCCTAAACCCGAAAATAAAGTAGAGCTGAGATTGGTGGTCAATGCAGGTTCTATTTTGGAAGATGAGCGCCAATTGGGATTAGCACATTTTTTAGAACACATGGCATTCAATGGTACAAAGAGTTTTGCCAAAAATGATATTGTATCGTTTTTACAAAGTATTGGTGTTGAGTTTGGTGCTGATTTAAACGCCTACACCAGCTTTGATGAAACAGTTTATATCCTTCCTATTCCACTGCATAACCCTGATAATTTAGACAAAGGGTTTCAAGTATTAAAAGAGATGGGGTTTGATATGCTTCTCGATTCTCAAGAGATTGACAAGGAAAGAGGCGTTGTTTTGGAAGAACTTCGTTTGAGTTTGAGCGCGGAAAGGCGTATTCTAGAAAAAACACTTGCCGACGAACTCTATGGCTCAAAATACGTAGAAAGATTACCTATAGGGACGAAAGAAGTTTTAGAAAACTTCACATATGAGGACTTAAGACGCTTTTATAAAACATGGTATCGCCCAGACCTAATGGCGGTTATTGCCGTTGGTGATGTTGATGTAGCTACTCTGGAAGAAAAAGTCACTTCCTTTTTTGGAGACATCCCTGCAGCAGAAAACCCTGTTGATCGTCCTGTTTTTGACGTTCCCAATCACGAAGACACAAAAATCGCTATTGCTACAGATAAAGAAGCACAGCAAATGCTTGTTCAGGTTTTATATAAAGACAAAGCAGATGCTAAACCACAAACCACCTACATGGATTACCGGGACAGTATGATTGATAATCTGTTTTCTGCCATGATTTCAAATCGATTAGGCGAACTTGCAAATAGTGATAACCCTCCATTTTTGTACGGTATTTCGGAATATAGCGGCACGTATGCACGCACAAAAAATGCCTACCGTTCTATTGCGATAACAACTCCCGAAAAGGCATCTTATTCCCTTAATGCACTCCTTATTGAAAATGAACGCGTGCGTAAGTTTGGATTTTTGTCAAGTGAGCTTTCTAGAGCAAAGCAAGATATGCTCACGATGTATGAAAAATCATACAATGAAAGAGATAAGAAAAACAGCAGTCAGGTTCTGGGAGAATATATAAGAAACTTTTTGGAGCAAGAGCCTATTCCAGGCATTGAGTGGGAATATCAGTTTGCTCAAGCTGTATTACCAAGTATTTCTTTAAAGGAAGTCAATAGCAGAGTAGAGCGATTTTTACACAAAGACAATATGGTAGTTGTACTCCGCGGTCCAGAAAATGAGGCAACTAAAAACATTACCGATAACAGTTTAGCTGCTGTTGTATCCAGTGTAGATAATCAAACTATTGAATCATATGCTGAAGAAGCCATTCAAGAAAACCTAATTGAATCCTTGCCTAAAGGTAGTTCAATTTCATCAAAAGCCTACATGGAAGATATTGATACTCACCATATTGTGCTATCAAATGGAATTGAAGTGTATTACAAGCAAACCGATTTTCAAAATGACAATATAGTGGTAAGTGCTTACAGCCCTGGCGGAACAAGCATGTACGCTTTAGATAGCTTTTTGGCATCAGATTTAGCAACGCCTTATTTGGCGCAGGCTGGATACGGTGGACTTTCTGTAAGTGATATGGAAAAATTTATGAGTGGAAAAAACGCGTCGTTTCAGTCAAGTATTGGCACGTATCAAGAAGGTGGTTCTGGAAGCGCAACCAATAAAGACTTAGAAACACTTTTTGAGCTTATTTACGTACACTTTACCTCGTTAAATAAAAATGAAGCTGTTTTTAACGCATTGCTGAACAATTTGAAAGCATACTATCCGTCGCTGCTTTCCAATCCGCAAACCTTTTTCCAAGTTGCCGTATCTGACAAACAAAATGAAGGAAATGAGCGCTATACAGGGTTTCCGTCTGCAGAAGATTTTGAAGCTGTAAATTACGATTTGGCATACTCACTTCGGGGAAGTCGTTTTGCAGATGCTAATGATTTTACTTTCTTTTTTGTTGGAAATTTTAATCCAGAAAATCTTGAATCTTTAGCGCAAAAATACTTAGGTGCACTTCCAGTTATGGACAGCAAAGAAACATATCAAGTATCTGATTTCAGAATAGCAGATGCATATGAACTTTTTGAAGTTAAAAAAGGAAAAGACCCCAAAAGCTACGTTAATCTAACGTGGCGTGAAGAAATGCCTTACAATGGCAAAACAGAAATGCATATTGATGCACTAGGAGAGCTGCTGAGTATAAAGTTAATAGAGAAATTACGTGAAGAAGAAAGCGGTGTTTATGGCGTTGGTGCTTCGGGATCCATGAGCCAAATTCCTTATGGAAATTTATCTTTTCGAATTGCATTTCCATGTGGTCCAGAAAATGTGGATTCGCTTATTAAATTTACCCTTGAACAAATTGATGCCATAAAATCTGGGAAGGTTTTGGAAGAAGATTTAAATAAAATAAAAGAATCGTATTTGGTGAATTATAGAGAAAGTCTAAAAAAAGATGGTTTTTGGATTAGCTATTTGACGGATTCATTTAAGTACAAAAAAGATTGGTCTAGAGTGTTACACTATGAAAAGAAAGTTTCCAATATAACTATTGAAGACTTAGTCCAAGCTGCAAACAACTTTCTTGACGAAAAGTACTTTTTGGCAATCCTAAACCCAGAAAACTAACTTAATTGGGTTTCTTAGGTCGATTGGCCAAAGAAACACCAATTAAAATAACAGCTGTAGCCAAAAGCTGAA
>CAJWGK010000104.1 GCA_913030895.1 uncultured Flavobacteriaceae bacterium
TCATCAAACCGAATTCCTGATTCAAACTCTTTTTTATAAGGCGAATCAACTTTATATGAAACAATTGCCTGCTTACTTTTGACAACAAATCCATGAGCAAAACCTTTTGGAATTAAAATTTGTTTTTTGTTTTCACTAGACAGAATAAAAGATTCCCATTTACCATATGTTAAGCTGTCTTTTCTAAGGTCGACCGCAACATCAAGTATCTCACCTTGGACAACTCGAAATAACTTGGTTTGTTCAAACGGTGGTTTTTGAAAGTGAAGACCTCTTAAAACTCCATATGAAGACCTAGATTCATTATCCTGAATAAAATGAATTCCTGGGAAGTGGTCATTAAAAAAAGACTCTTTGTAAAATTCTATAAAATAGCCTCTTTCATCCTCAAAAACTTTTGGCTGAACAAGTACAAGACCTTCAATAGATGTTTTGATTATTTCCACCGGTTAGCTCTATTTATAAGGTATTGTCCATATTCTGTCATGCTTAGGTCCTGACCAATTGAAATAGCTTCTTTTTTTGAAATAAAACCTTGCTCCAAACAATTTTCTTCAATGCATCCAATTTTCAGGCCTTGCCTTTTTTCTAGTGCTTTTACAAATTCTCCAGCTTCAGCGAGTGAATCGTGAGTCCCTGTGTCTAGCCACGCAAATCCGCGACCCATCACATTAACTTCTAATTCTGATCTTTTTAAATACTCCTCGTTAACTGATGTAATCTCCAGCTCCCCTCTTTGAGATGGTTTAATATTTTCTGCAATTTCTATTACTGAATTAGGATAGAAATAAAGCCCAACTACAGCATAATTCGATTTTGGTACTGTTGGTTTTTCCTCAACTGATAATGCTTCACCCGACTTATCAAATTCAACAACCCCGTATCTTTTGGGATTATTTACATAATAACCAAAAACATTTGCTTGTGCATGAGTCTCAACATTGCTTTTAGCTTTTTTAACCAGCTCCTCAAGCCCATAGCCATAAAAGATGTTGTCACCTAAAACAAGACAAACCGAATCATTGCCAATAAACTCTTTTCCAATAATAAAAGCTTGTGCGAGTCCATCAGGTGAAGGCTGCTTGGCATAAGAAAAGTTTAAACCAAGTTTTGACCCATCCCCCAATAATCTTTCAAATCCTGGTAAGTCCTCAGGGGTTGAAATAATTAGAATTTCTTTAATCCCAGCTTGAATAAGTACTGATATCGGATAATAAATCATTGGCTTATCATATACTGGAAGTAGTTGTTTAGAAACACCTTTTGTAATTGGGTATAATCTGGTTCCAGAACCTCCAGCAAGTACTATGCCTTTCATTGCGTGTATTGTTTTTGATAATACTCAACGTAATCTCCAGATATTACGTTTTCAAGCCACTTTTTATTTTCTAAAAACCAATCAATGGTTTTAGATAGCCCCTTTTCAAAGGTTACCGATGGAGTCCAACCAAGCTCTTTATTTAATTTAGATGCATCTATTGCATAACGTTTATCATGTCCAGGTCTATCTTCTATAAATGTAATCAACTTTTCACTGCTACCTTTAGCCCTACCAAGTTTTTGATCCATTAGCGAGCAAAGTAATTTTACAAGGTCTAAGTTTTTCCACTCGTTAAATCCTCCGATGTTATAAGTCTCATGGTTTTTGCCTTTGTGAAAAATATGATCGATCGCAATCGCATGATCCTTTACATACAACCAATCTCTTGTATAATCCCCATCCCCATATACAGGAAGTGACCTGTTATTTATGATGTTATTTATAAAAAGTGGAATTAGTTTTTCAGGGAATTGATATTCCCCGTAATTGTTGGAACAATTCGAAATAACATAAGGCATATCGTATGTTTCACCATAGGCACGCACAAGATGATCGGATGAAGCTTTTGAGGCAGCATACGGGGATCTTGGATCGTACGGGGTTTGTTCAGTAAAAAGTCCATCCTTTCCAAGGGTACCATAGACCTCGTCTGTACTTACATGATAAAATCTTTTTCCTTCAAAGTTATTTTCATTGCAAGATTTAAATGCATTTAAAATGTTAACGGTTCCAACCACGTTTGTCTGAACAAAATCTAATGGATCTGAAATGGAACGATCTACATGAGATTCAGCTGCGAGATGAATCACTCCATCAAACTGGTGTTCTTGAAACAATTCACTTATAAAAGGCATATCATTGATATCCCCTTTTATAAAATTATAGTTCTCTTTACTATCGATGTCTTTAAGGTTCTCAAGATTGCCCGCGTAGGTTAACGCATCAAGATTAAAAATCTGATAATTTGGGTAGTTTAAAACAAATCGTCTCACTACATGCGATCCAATAAATCCAGCTCCACCTGTTATAAGTAAATTCATAGAGCTAATTCTTGTTTGAGCATTTCAAATAGGCTTGTTTCCCAATTACGAATCCGAGTATTAAATGTGTTTTCAAACTTACTTTTATCAAGCAAACTATAATTTGGTCTTATAGCCTTTGTTGGATACTCTTTTGTAGATAACGATTTTAAAATGACTTCATTATCTGAGTATTCAAATATTTTCTTGGCAAAGTCAAACCAAGAACAACTACCATTATTTGAATAATGAAAAATATCTCCGCTAATCCACTGATAATTATCATGTGAAAGAATATTTAAAGTGTCCTGGGCAAGGTCTTTAGCATAGGTTGGTGACCCTATTTGATCAGCCACAATTCCAAATTCACTTTTTCTTTCTCCAAGGCTTAACATCGTTTTTACAAAGTTTTTTCCAAAGCTGGAATACAACCAAGAAGTTCTAATGATGATGCTTTTTACTTGTTTGTTTTCTAAAACATATTCCTCTCCCTTTAGCTTAGATAATCCATATACGCTGTTTGGGCTCGGGGTGTCTAGCTCACCATATGGCACTTTTGAGCTTCCTTCAAACACATAGTCTGTTGAGTAGTGAATAAGCTTTGCTCCAATTAGTTCACATGCTTCTAAGAGGTTTTTTACGCCTCCAGCGTTTACTTTAAAAGCTAACTCTTTTTCATCTTCCGCTTTATCAACTGCTGTGTAGGCAGCGCAGTTAATTACTAAATCACAGGCAGCCGTATTAAAGTAGCTTAAAACCAAATCACGATTTGTAATATCAAGATCCTTTTCAGAAAGAAATGTCCAATTAGGGTCAAAACCTTTTAAGGCTTCAAACTCTGAGACCAACTGACCTCCCTTACCTGTAACAACAACTTTCATTTTTTTTATTGTGTTGGTTTTTGTTGGTTTAACCTACCGCTCGTAGTTGAAATTTTCCACGGCTC
>CAJWGK010000105.1 GCA_913030895.1 uncultured Flavobacteriaceae bacterium
ATATCGAGCATGCTGTCAATGAGTTGGAAGAGGTTGTTGTCAAACCTCACAACCTGACAGGAGACCTCGCTGATGATATCAGCGCTGCGCCACCACCTCCAATCAATTTTAAAGATGTTGGGATTCCAGGTTTTGAAGGGGAAAGGCGCGAAAAAATAAGATACAATAGTACAAGAAGTTTGATTTTAAGTACCTTGCTATTGCCCGTCATGCCATTGGACGTAGAAGGGATGTACAAGCAAATCAGTGGGTACAACAGACGCCTAAAGGAAAGTCGGAAACTCAGCAAACAACTGCAAACAGTGAACAGTATGATTGATTTTTATGGCACTCAATTTTTGCAAGACCAATATTCATTGTCGGCAGATGAAGTCTATGCCTTTGTATTGGCTTGTGTTGAAAACACCCCATCGATGGAAAGTGATTTTCTTCGTGGCAATCACCCTATTGTTTTGGCTGCAATAAATGATTATTCAAACTCCCAAATACCCTGATGATGAATCGTGTCGTAGCATATTCGTTATTTGTGTGGGTGCTGTTTGTACAGACCACGATCCACCCTTATTATGTCAGCACGATGGAGATTGACTATCGCCCTGACCGATCGGCGCTACAGATTACGATTCGTGTGTTTACAGATGATTGGCAGTTGATGCTCAACACAGACTATGACCAAGACCTTCGTTTGGATCCTGACAGTGATGCAGCACAAACTGTGATTCATTCGAGTGATTACCTCCAAAAGGAGATTGAATTGAAACTGAATGATACAGAGGTACAGCCAGTCTTTTTGGGTAGGGAGTACCAAGACGATCAGATTGTTTTCTATTTGGAGGTTAAGGATGTGGCAGAGGTGAAAACCCTAACTGTTTCAAACAGCATTCTATTTGAGGTGTTGGAAGGCCAACAAAATATTGTGAGTATCAAAACCCCAACAAAACGAAAAAGCTATCTGCAAACCCAAGGAAAAGTGGGGGATGTGTTTTTAGGGGTGTGATGTAAAGGTTTGGCTAGGTGGGGGTTTAATACTTTTCCAGTCCTTTAATTTTATGCCTTTCTAATTACTTTATACCAAAAACATTAACGTTCTATTGCAAAAACCACAGTCGCCATCATAAACTATTACAAAACTCATTTTGAATCAGCTTTTTCATTAAATAAAACAACAAATAGCATAGGTAAAATTAGGATTGAAAAAAGCAACCTTAACATTTCCGTAGCAGAATATTTTAATGTAAATAATATCATTGTAGATATAGCACAGGACAGAAGAATTGATAGTATTCCCATAAAGACCCTAACATTTTTTTGAAAAACAACAAGATTTTTCGGTTTAAATGGGATATTCCAATATTTAGGGAACTTAGCTACCAAGTAAATAGTAAGTAGTAAAAATAAATTAACTAGAGATATAATCCACAATTGAATTTTATTTCCATACCCATCTATTTCTCCCTTAAAATTGATATGTGTAGGAATCGTTTCAGGGATATTACCATAGTTTAAATACAATAACCCTGCATAAGTAAACAAAACGGAAAGACTCATGGCAAACAAAATTTTTACTTTAATTGAAATCATAATTTAAACTTTAAGGGTCTATTTATGGGAAAAAGATATAGGGTTAATCTAGCAAAAAAAAGAAAATACCGTACGCATCAAAACCCCAACAAAACGAAAAAGCTATCTGCAAACCCAAGGACAAGTGGGGGATGTGTTTAGAGGTTTGTAGGAGGTGTATAGTGATGTAATTTTCTAATGGTTACATTTTATGCTGGATTGCAAGCAGTTTATCATTATTCAGATGATATTTTCTCATACTCATCGTATCCTCCTTCAAAACCAAAAGTTCTTCGCAAAATTGAACCATTGTTTTTGCGAGTGTATGAAAAAGATATTTTGTCACGACATTGGAAGCTAACTTCAATGATGGAGTCATTTATAAAATCAAAAAGACCCTCACATAAATATGAATCACTATCAAAACTCCCATCATTGCTAAAAGTTATCATTTCACCATTTTCAATAATTTGTGTTGAAGATGGAAGTACATGTTGCCTTTTCGTTAACTGCCAAGTTCCATAAATAGAATTTTCTTTTTGTTTTGTTTCTTCTTGACCACAATTTGTAGCAATAAAAAGCATTGAAAAGATTAAAAACACATTTTCATATCGTTTTGATTTATTCACTGCAACAATTGAACATACGCATAGCGCAAATCCAACACGCCCAAAACTGTCAACATGAAAAAAAATCGAAATCGATTTTTAATTTGGCGCAAACAATTTGAGGCGTTTGTTGGGTCAAATTTATAAAATTTTGTTGAAACACAATTCAATAATCAATTATATACTCCCCTTTTTTGGGCAACGGTATAGTGTTTGAGTCGTAGGCGAGGGCATAGAGCCTATTACCATTATCTTTAGTTGTCAGTCGTTTTTTTCTCTAATATTTTCAGTAATTTATTAGGGTCTTGTCGGTTGTCCCAAAAAGCAGTTATTATAATTTCTTTGTCAGAAACCTTGTAGAGAATACTAAAATTATCCAATGATGTTATTCGTACATCTTTAAAATCTGTCTTCTTGTAAATGAGTGGATTTTCAGCAATTTGTTTTGTTCTTTCAAAAACCAGCCTTACCAGTTTTTTTGAATACGTATTAGATTTATTTCTCTTAACCCAATACTCCAAAATCCCAACAAATTGAAGGTCTGCTGTCCTCGTCCAAACTACATTGCGTTTAGCCATTCTGAGTTTCTTCTATCCATTGCCTCTTGAGATATCAATTGTCCGTTTTTAATATCCTTTTCACTCATCTCCAACATTGTTTTTTGTTCGTTGGATAATTCAACTATTTCAGATTCGGATGAACTTGTGGAAACCAATTGGTCAAGTGCTTCCAAAAAATCTCTGTTTTTTATGGATAGAATTTTATCGATTAGGCCACTCCTTATTTTATTCGTTGATGACATTCAATTAGACTTTAATGTTCCCAAATTTACAAAATCAATCACATAAGTTTTCAAAATCGTAATTTTTGGCGCTAGCCAACAAGTGCACAGAGGCGTTGGATACACCTTCTAATCCATTCCTTTTCATTACATTTATATTCTTTATTTTAAAATTGTTTAATATGAAACGTTTATTCACCCAGATGCTATCTTTTTTCTTACTGCTTCCCACCTTGGCATTGGCACAAGAGCAAAACTTAGAAGGCCCTAAGCAAGGGCATACCAATCAAAACAAATTCCGTCAACTCTACAACGAGTTCTCAACACCCAACGATT
>CAJWGK010000106.1 GCA_913030895.1 uncultured Flavobacteriaceae bacterium
GAGTTTTAATATTGAACTATATAATATAAAAATTTGAAATGCTTTATATTGTAAAACTAAACAAAAATAAAAAATGAGATTAATCATTATTTTTTCGATTTCTGTGGTTTTGTTGTCATGTGGATCAAAAACGAATAATAATTCTGATCAAGAAAATAAATTACCCAATATTTTAATATTTGTAGGAGATGACATGACATGGAGTGATTGTGAGCCCTATGGAAGTAGTGAGGTCAAAACCCCAAATATTCAAAAACTGGCAAATGAGGGAATAAGCTTTGAGAATATGTTTACTTCTACGGCCATGTGTGCACCCACACGTCAACAGATAATGACAGGGTTATTTCCCGTAAGGAGCGGAGCATACCCCAATCACTCTAAGGTTTACGATGGCGTGAAAAGTTTTGCCCATCATTTTGGGGCACTCGGATATGAAGTTGCGCTAATTGGAAAAAAACATTATGGTCCTGCCGAATCTTATCCAATTAATTACTTAGGAGGCGTGCAACACGACACTGGATTTGACGGAATTGATATTGATTTGAGGAAAATACAGCCTGTTGTCTCAGGTGATAAGCCATTTTTTTTAATCATTGCACAAAATCAGCCACACTCACCATGGAATCGGGGAGATAAGAGTATTTATAAACCGGAAGATTTGACCATTCCCGAGTACATGGTTGATTCCCCCTTAACCCGGGAGGAACTCAGTAATTACTACACCGAAATAACTTACATGGACAGTCTTTTAGGAAAGACTTTAGATTATGTTGAGCAGGCCAATAAGACAAACAATACAATTTCGATTTTTACCAGTGAGCAGGGATATTCTTTTCCATATGGAAAATGGACCTGTTATGATCTAGGTTTGAAGACCGCTTTTATAGCCAAATGGCCTGGTAAAATCAAAGCCAATACAAGAAATAAGGCCACTACTCAATATGTTGATATACTCCCCTCCCTTCTGGATGCAGTTGGGGAAGACCCCGATAAAATCAATGTTGGGATTTCGGATACTGAAGGAAATCTAAGTTTTGATGGGAAAAGTTTTTTAGACGTATTGTTGGGGAAAACCGAAAAACATAGGGACTACACTTATGGTGTTCATACAACAAGGGGCGTAATAAACGGTTCAGAATCGTACCCCATCCGCTCCGTAAGGTCTAATAAATATAAATATATTCAAAACCTGAGTTATGATGAGCCTTTTTATAATGTTGTAACAGCAAAAGATAAAGCAAGACCGGGTTATATTCTTTACGAATCGTGGCTAGAAAATGCTAAAAATGATGAGGAATTGAATTGGGTTAAACACTACAAAAAAAGACCTTTTGAAGAATTATATGACTTAGAAAACGACCCCTATGAGAAAAATAATCTCGCAGACCACCCTGAATATTTTGAAGTTAAAAAAGGTTTAGAAGCCAAGCTCTATTCCTGGATGAAACAGCAGGGTGACGATGGCATTGAGACAGAGATGAATGCAATAAGCCGTCAAGACAGGGATGGTGAATGGGTTTCTTATGAACAAAAATTAAAAGTCAAAATTCAATAATAAATAAAATTTAATCTATGAAAGTAGCTTTATGAAATCTACAAAAAAATTATTGTTAATTATTTCAACTTGTTTGATACTCATCTCGTGCATATCAAAAAATGAAAGTGCTACTATCAATGAAAATCGACCTAACATCATTGTGATATTATCAGATGATATGGGGTACTCTGATATTGCGCCTTACGGTGGAGAGATAGATACCCCTAATTTGAATTTTCTAGCGGAAGAAGGGCTGAAATTTACCCAGTTTTATAATGCAGCCAGATGTTGTCCGACCAGAGCCTCACTATTAACAGGTACTTATCCCCATGAAGCTGGAATTGGCCATATGACCAACCCACCAAAAGATGTCAATGGGCATAATTACGGTGTACCAGAATATCAAGGCAAACTAAGTTCAAATGTTGTCACCATTGCAGAGGTGCTTCAAAAGGCAGGATACTCAACATTTATAAGTGGGAAATGGCATTTGAGTTTTTTTGACAAAAAACAGTGGCCCCTACAAAGAGGCTTTGACAAATTCTACGGCTTTATTTCAGGAGCGGGTAATTATTTTAAACCCGAAGCGCCCAGATTTATTTTTGAAGGCAACGTGCCTATTAATATTAATGACGAGGATTATTATACCACCGATGCTTTTACTGATAAAGCTATTGAGTACATAGAATCAGCAAAAACTGAAAATCAGCAAAAACCATTTTTTTTATACCTATCCTATAATGCACCCCATTGGCCATTACAAGCTCCTAAAGAAGACATTGACAAGTACAGAGGTAAATACATGAAAGGATGGGAAAACCTGCGTATGGAGCGGTATAATCGAATGAAAGAAATGGGGCTGATTGATGCTTCATGGGAGTTGAGCTATGACGATATTGTTTCATGGGATTCACTTTCCGATGAAAAACGCAAAGAAATGGATCACAGAATGGCCATCTATGCGGCAATGATTGATAGAATGGATCAAAATATCGGAAGGTTAATTGAAGATTTAAAAAAGAAAAAATTACTAGATAATACCGTCATTATGTTTTTAAACGACAATGGTGCATGTGCTGAATTTGACATGCTAGGTAGTGGCCCGAAGGATCAATTGGAAACAAAAGAGGGCTATGCATTATCTTACGGAAAAGCATGGGCAAATGCTTCGAACACTCCCTACAGGTCATACAAACATTGGGTACACGAGGGTGGTATAGGAACTCCTTTTATTGTCCATTGGCCAAATGGAATAGCTGAAAATTTAAAGGGAGCAACAATAAACCAATATGGATTTTTGCCCGATATAATGGCTACCTGTCAAGAATTGGCTAACACCAGATACCCTGATGTTTTTAATGGTAATCAAATCAAAAAACTCTCCGGTAAAAGCCTGACTCCTTTATTTTCGGGTTCAACCGAACAGATACATAAAGAGCCCATATTCTGGGAACACGAGGGCAATAAAGCTGTCCGCTCTGGTGATTTCAAATTGGTTCAGGAATGGGAAAAAGGAGTCTCTGACAATTGGGAATTGTACAATATATCAGAGGATAGAACTGAAATGAACAATTTGATTTCTGAACTACCGGAAAAGGCAAATGAAATGATTTTGATGTATAAAAAATGGGCCAAAGCTACTGGTGTCATTCCTTGGAACGAAGTGGAAAAGATAATACAAGAGAAAAATAATTAAAAAATTTAATTTTTTTAATTT
>CAJWGK010000107.1 GCA_913030895.1 uncultured Flavobacteriaceae bacterium
TTGCTAATCTGTCAACGGGAAACCGTTGCCAGGGTTCGAATCCCTGTCTCTCCGCTGAATACTCTGTAAAGTATTGATTTACAGAGTATTTTTTTTAAAGGGGGATGTATAGGGGAATGTTTTACCCCCATTTAAGCCTTGTCCTTGTTTTTTCACATCATAACCTTTTTAGCTCTTCGTTAAGCGTTTTCTTGTTGATTATGTAGCTCAAAAAATCATTAATCACAAATCAAACTTTTTAAGACAAAATGCAAACTATGATCCGCAAATAAAATCATACATTGGAAAAATAAATTGATTTTTATGAAAAAAAACTTTGCATAATTTAAGATGGGGACTTCTAATCTTTTGGGTGTTTTTATAGCTCTTTCGGTATCCATTTTTGTAATGTATATAGCAAAGATCGAAAACAAGATTATTCAAAAAATAGTATATTGGTTACCCGCTATATTACTCACTTTTTTGATCCCTGGGCTATTATCCTTTCTGTTTAACTTATCCCTTGAAAACATTGTTTTGCACGATTGGAGTAAAACTTATATTTATCCAATCACTATTTTTTGTATTATGAGTTCAATGTCTTTAGCCCAACTAAAAATTGTTGGCCTAAAACCGCTGTTGCTTTTTTTTATTGGCTCTTTTACCATTGCGATAGTACCTGCTATTCTAGTAATGCCCTACTTCAGTGGCAGTGAGCAAATGATAGATTTATATAAAGGGATTATTCCCATTGTTGGAAGTTGGATAGGAGGGAGCTCAAGCATGTTAGTACTTAAAGAATACGTTTCTGTGAGGGAGGATCTTTTTCTTTCTGTTCTTCTTCTAGATAACATGATTCAGAACATAGTGATGATTTTATTGTTTCAAATCATCCGAAGGACTGATTATTTTAACAGAAAATTTAACATTGGTCAGTCACATGAGTTCAAAAAGAATGATTCAAAGATTGATACAGGGTCAAAAAATCAATCTTTGTCTGTGTTGATCTCAATTGCTGTAACTGCTTCCGTTATTCTTCTTAATTTTAGTTTTATCACCAATGTTGTACTACTTTCAATTCTAGGATTGTTTATTGGAAATAGCTTAAAATTTTGGTCTTTTGGGATAAATCTAAAAATAGGCTCTGTTGGAATAATTGTAATTATGTCAATACTGGGGCTCAAACTTAAATTTAATGATTTTGGATTGCCTTGGATCCTTATTCTATTTATGATCAACTGGATGATTATCAATTTAGTTGTTATTGCATATTTCAATTATAAACTTAAAATATCTATGGCTTGGGGTCCAATTGCGATGATGGCCAATATTGGAGGAATCTCTACTTCGCCAGCCCTGGCCTCAGCGTATAATGAAAAATTGATGCCTCATTCTGTTGTTTTAGCTATTCTAAGTATGGCTACAGGCACTTTTTGGGGGTTTTTAACAATCTTTTTGATTGAATTGCAACTCTAAATTAGGAATTGTTGAATAAATAATTTCTTTTCTTTTGAGATCTGATGTTATGTTTTGATTTGTGAGCCATTATGTTTATTTTCAAATATTAAAACCATAAATCAGTTAAAATGATACACAATAAACGCACTTTTTCAACTATCCCAAATTGTATTTTATGAAGAATCAAAATGGTCTCAAAAAGGGATATAGAGAACGATTAGATATTGCCACAGAAAAGATAATTAATAACACGGAGTGCCCTATTCCAGGGTTAGTAGTTTTTGCTAAACGAGGAAGTGATACATATCATAAAGCTTTTGGCTTAGCCGATAAGGAGAAACAATTACCAATGAAACCAGATGCTCAATTTCGCTGCTTTTCTATGACTAAAGTGTTTGCATCTACAATAGCATTAATGCTAAAGGAACAAGGATTACTTGATTTAGAAGCACCTATTGGAACTTATTTGCCCTCTTTTAATAAGGAATTTGAAGTAATAAAGGAGCCAACTGAAAGAGAAACAGAGGTCAATCAAATACCTTACACTTCTTTTATGTCGGGGAAAACCACAAATCTTTCGTACAGCAAGAGCGTAGCAAAAAATGAAATTTTAGTTAAGCATTGTTTGGCTGAATCGGCAGGCATTGGATATGATATGTGGACCGATTTTGATTTGGCTTTTAACCAACCCATATTTGGACACCAATTTGGTGTAGTTCAGGCTCTTAGACGAAAAAAGGGTATTGGATATTACAGCTCAAATTCAATTATTGGACAAAATTCTACACTTGAAGAATATTGTGATGCCATCGCTTCAGCAGGTTATTTGGTGAGTGAGCCTGGTACATTTTCATATGGTCTTGGAGCCCTTTTATTGGGAAGAATAATTGAGGTCGTTTGGGAAAAAAAGGTGGGAAGATTTATTCGCTTTTCAGAAATATGTAATCAAAAATTATTTAAACCTCTCGATATGACTAGTGCGGCATTCTTTTTAGACGATGGGGATCCACGTATTTCAAAAATCCCCCAATTATATGGAGCAGTTGCTAATGATACCTCTGGTGGAAAATTAGAAGTGATGCCCTATATAGATTGTTTGCCAAACATTGATAGCCTTCCAAATACGGTAACTACTGATCAGTACCAAGGATTTAGAAAGTGCGAAAGTGGAGATACTGGCTCTTGTATGACTGTTGATGATTACGCTAAGTTTTATGAAATGTTACTTGCTAATGGACATGCTGCTGATGGTACAAAAATTTTAGAACCTCAATCAGTTAAAGAATTGACATATGGCGAATTTTCAGGTATTAACCGCCAGTCTAAATTAGCTCAAGCATTTGGTCTAACAGGGGAGCGAGCCTCTTTTAATTACGGGTGGGCTGTAGAACCAAAGACAGATAAATTACCACATTGTAATCAGTGGTCTGGTTATGCCAACAATCATGGGAGATTATACATAGAGGAGGATGCTTATATCTTAATATTTCCACAATTTATGGCTTCAACACCAGCTGGTTTTCCTGTTGGAGATCCCATGATAAAAGAGCCTCTAGTGGCCGCTTTTCTCTCAGAGTGGTGTTAAGGAGTGCAACCTCATTTTATGTAATACTTTTATTTCCTAATAGATCCTATTACCAACTTTTAAGGGAATATT
>CAJWGK010000108.1 GCA_913030895.1 uncultured Flavobacteriaceae bacterium
CCAGCTCCGCCAGTAATTAAAATTGATTTTTTTGTCATTTGATTTTTTTCAAACAGTCCTCTAATGCGGATTCCCAAGATTGTGGGTTCAAGTTAAATTCCTTTTTTATTTTATCACAGCTTAAAACCGAATATTTAGGTCGTCTGGCCTTAGTAGGATAGGCCGAGGAATCAATGGGGTTTACCCCACAGTTGGTATGGGTTAATTGTTTGATCTTATCTGCAAAACCGTACCAGGTAGTTTGTCCGCTGTTGGTATAGTGATACACTTCGACTCCCTTGGTTGCCAAATTTTGATCCAAAGCATTGAGGGTCGAAGCTGCAAGGTCTAGCGCATAGGTCGGACTTCCTGTTTGATCGGCTACTACATTAATTTCCTCTTTGTTTTGCAATAGGGAGAAGATGGTTTTTACAAAGTTTTTACCATATGGACTGAACAACCATGAGGTACGAATGATCCACCCATCAATCCCAGAAGTTTGCATTACTGTTTCACCTTCTGCCTTGGTATTGCCATATACCCCAATGGGGCTTAGGGGATGTTCCTCACTGTAGGGCGTATCGGCTGTCCCATCAAAAACATAGTCGGTAGAATAATGAATGAGTTTGAATCCAAACGTTTTGGACAATTCACAGAGTGTGTCAATAGCCTGAAGATTGAGTTGCTGAGCCTTTTGAGGTTCATCTTCTGCTTTATCGACCGCAGTATAGGCAGCGCAATTGATTGCTATATTTATAGAAGTTGAATTAAAAAATTGCTCCAATTGGTCTTGGTTCAAAAGGTTAAACTCTGGTAAATCTTTGAAAAAGAATTTGAAATGGGGAAAATACGGTGCCCAATATTGAAAAGATTGTCCCAACTGACCATTGGCTCCAATAATAAGGATTTTAGTCATAAAGCGATTGATTGAGCTCGAAGTGCTGGGCATTGGCAAAAATAGGGTGTGATTTATCTTTTTCAGATAAAACGATTTTATTATCAGGTAATTGCCAATCAATATTCAATTGTGGGTCGTCAAAGGCGATACTTGCCTCGGTGGCTTTGTTGTAGTAGTTGTCCACTTTGTAGGAAACCACAGCTGTCTGACTTAGGCAAGCATACCCGTGGGCAAAACCACGAGGGACGAAAAGTTGTTTTTGGCTTTCACTGCTCAATTCCACGGTGATGTGTTTTCCAAAGCTAGGAGCGTCTTTTCTGATGTCAACGACAACATCTAAAATAATTCCACTAGCAACAGATATTAGTTTGGATTGAGCGGCAGGAGGCATTTGATAATGTAGTCCTCTGATGACCCCATAGGAGGATTTAGCTTGATTGTCTTGACAAAAGTTTATGTTGTGCCCAACAGCCTGCTCCAGCAAATCTCTGCGAAAGCTTTCCATAAACCAACCTCTGTCATCCTGATAGACGTTGGTTTGAATAAGCAATACTTCAGGGAATTCGGTAGGGGTAATCGTCATATAAGGGTTTATTTTTTGTATCGGTTCAATAGGTATTGCCCATACTCGGTTTTGTCTAATGCCGTTGCCATTTTGATTAGTTGCGCTCGTGTGATCCATCCTTTTTCAAAAGCGATTTCCTCCAGGCAAGCGACTTTGAGTCCTTGTCTTTTTTCGACGGTGTGTATGAATTGTCCTGCTTCGATAAGTGACTCATGGGTACCCGTATCGAGCCATGCAAAACCCTTACCCAAAATTTTTACCTGTAGTTGTCCCTCCCCTAAAAAAGCCTGATTAACGGTGGTGATTTCTAACTCGCCACGTGGGCTTGGCTTAATCTTTTTAGCGATTTCGATCACTCGGTTAGGATAAAAATACAAGCCAACTACAGCTTTATTACTTTTTGGATTTTGGGGTTTTTCTTCAATAGACAGGGCTTTCCCAGTAGCATCAAATTCAATAACGCCATAGCGTTGCGGGTCTTTGACGGTGTAACCGAAAACGGTTGCCATTTTAGTTTGATTTGCAGCTTCCTGCATTAAGGTATTTAATCCCTCTCCATAAAAGATATTGTCCCCCAGTACTAGACAAACGGAGTCTTTTCCAATAAATTCTTCCCCAATGATAAAGGCCTCTGCCAGTCCGTTGGGGGCTTTTTGTTCAGCATAATGGATATTGATCCCCAGTTGACTACCGTCTTCTAAAAGTCTTCGGTAGGCGGGTAGATCTGTGGGGGTGCTGATGAGCAGTATTTCCTTAATCCCAGCAGACATCAAAACCGAAAGAGGATAATAGACCATGGGTTTGTCATAAACTGGCAAGAGTTGTTTTGATATGGCTTTGGTTACGGGGTGTAACCGCGTTCCAGCGCCACCGGCAAGTAGTATACCTTTCATGGGTAATTTTTTGCTAAGATAAGGGAATCAAAAAAATTCCTTGATTTTTAAGGCTTTGTGAAAAATAAATTTCAACTTACTGATTTGATGTTGATTGGTTTGAAACGCCCTAAATTCCTCTTGAAGTATCTTAATTTTACTATTTATTCCGCTGTTGCTGATTCCACCGATGAACATCTTATTAAAGGTTTTATCGATGAATTTTGACTGAATCCCCTTTTTCTCTAAAAATCGGAGCATAAGTTCAAAGTCTCCTGCAATTTTAAAACTATCATCATAAAAACCTAGTTTTTAAAAAAACACTTCTTCTCCAGTTTTAAATTCAAATCCACTGCTAACCCCTATAAATACTGGGTTTTTCTTGTTTTCTAACATAGAATTACGTATCTTATATAGTCTAAGAGCTGTAAAAATAAGTCTTAGAAATTTATTAGAAAAAACGATAACATGATTTAACATATGTTAGATTTTTATAAAATAGAATTTGGGCTTTTATCGGCTCAAAAAAGAAAGGTACGAATCTATATCTTTTTGCACCTTTCAAAGGGAAAAAAATTAAGCTGTCCTCTTCCACTTTTTATCAATCCCAGTTTTTGGCAAGATAAAAATCAG
>CAJWGK010000109.1 GCA_913030895.1 uncultured Flavobacteriaceae bacterium
CCTTGATCAGTTGTGTAGCCTCAAACCTGTTTTTTAGGAGTTTATACAAAAACTCATTGCTGATACAGGCTTTTTTAATGATTAAAACTGATAAAATGGATATTACAACCAACATAATAATATTTTCACTCCTAGGCAGTGCTATTGGCTTAACCATTGGTGTTTTTCTACAAAGAGAAAAAAACAATAAGCAAGTAGCTGCTGCGACTGCAGAGGCAAAGCAAATCATCAATCAAGCCAAACGAGAGGCTGATCGGGTAAAAAGTGAAAAAATGCTTCAAGCCAAAGAGCGTTTTATAGAGTTAAAATCTGAGCATGAAAAAGTGATTTTTCAGAGAGAAAAGAAAATCTCGGAAGTTGAAAATCGTATTCGAGAAAAGGAAAATAAACTAAGTGGTGATTTAAATCGCAATAAAAACCTATCGCATTCTCTAGAGCAAAAAAATGATTCGCTTCAAAAAAAACTGGACAAATTAGAAAACAAACAAAAAGAGCTTGATGCCTCGCATACAATTCAGGTTGAAAAGCTAGAAACCATCTCTGGACTTTCTGCTGAGGAGGCCAAAAACGAACTTATCGATTCCCTAAAAAAGAAAGCGCAGTCCGAAGCAATGGCATTTGCCCAACAAAGCTTAGAAGAAGCTAAATTGACGGTGGAGCAAGAAGCGAAAAAAATTATTATTAATACAATTCAACGGATTGGAACTGAGGAAGCGATAGAGAACTGTGTTTCTGTTTTCAATTTAGACTCAGATGATGTCAAAGGGAGAATAATCGGACGTGAAGGGAGAAATATCCGTGCCATAGAGGCTGCTACTGGTGTAGAGATTATCGTTGACGATACTCCCGAGGCCATTATTCTTTCCTGTTTTGATCCTGTAAGGAGGGAAATTGCAAGATTGTCGCTTCACCGATTGGTCACCGATGGAAGAATTCACCCAGCTAGAATTGAGGAAGTAGTCAACAAAACGACAAAGCAGATTCAAAATGAAATTACAGAAGTCGGAAAAAGAACAGTAATCGACCTTGGAATTCATGGATTAAACCCCGAATTGATTAAGATCATTGGTCGAATGAAATACCGCTCATCCTACGGCCAAAACCTATTGCAACACTCCCGGGAAGTTGCCAAGTTATGTGGCGTTATGGCTGCTGAGATGGGATTAAACCCTAAATTGGCTAAACGTGCTGGACTACTCCACGACATAGGGAAAGTTCCAGAAGAAGAAACAGAAACACCTCACGCTATTTTGGGAATGGAATGGGCTGAGAAACACGGGGAGAAAAAAGAAGTTTGTAATGCCATTGGTGCGCACCACGACGAAATCGAAATGACCTCCTTGTTGTCACCCATCGTTCAGGTTTGTGATGCCATTTCTGGTGCGCGGCCAGGAGCGAGAAGACAAGTGTTGGACAGCTATGTACAGCGACTAAAAGATCTCGAGAATGTAGCTTATGACTTCAATGGAGTAAATAAAGCATATGCTATACAAGCTGGTCGAGAGCTGAGGGTAATTGTGGAAAGCGAAAAAGTATCTGATGATCAATCAGCAGAACTATCGTTCCAAATTTCTCAAAAAATACAAACCGATATGACTTATCCCGGTCAAGTAAAAGTTACGGTGATAAGAGAAACCCGAGCGGTGAACGTCGCGAAGTAACTATTGAAGTAATATTGCGAGCCCCCCAAGCCCTGTCAGCAAAAGGATTAGCTGTCGGTATTTTTCATTATTGATTTTTTTAACCAAAAATACTCCTAACCCAAATCCTAATATTACTGCTGGAATCAAACTTATACTCACTTGAACAGACGTCCAGTTGATTGTTCCCCACGACCATATGTGAAAGGGTACTTTAAATAGGTTAATAATAAAAAATAACCACGCTGCTGTTCCTATAAACTCATTTTTGGGGAGTTTGATCGCTAAAAAATAAATATTAGAAAATGCCCCAGCCAGATTGCCCACCATGGTAGTAAAGCCTGCCAACATCCCCATCAATGCCGCAAAACTCCAATGGGTTGGAACTTGTTGGTTTTTTTTTCGCTCCCAATAATACATCATCACCACACTGAGTAAGATGATTACCGCCATACCTGATTTAAACAAATCTTCGGGTAAGTCTTTGCCTAAAAAAACACCAACCAAAACACCCGCTACCATCCACGGGAGTAGCTTTACCAAATAAATCCATTTAACGTGGCGTTTGTAGTAAATGACTGCTAAAATATCTCCACAAATCAATAGTGGCATCAAAATCCCTGTAGATTCTCGAGCACCATAAACCAATGCCAATCCCGTAACGATTAATACTGCTAATCCCTTGATTCCTGATTTGGCGATACCGAGTAACAAGGCGCATCCTAAGGCGATCAAAAAACTTAAACTGAAGTAAGGTATTGCTGAGAGTATTAACAATGGAGATGAAATTTTGGTTGAGCCAAAGCTATTAATTAATTTTTATAATGCGACGACCTTGTAGTTGAATTGGCTTTATAGTTTTTAAGCACTTTCGGGTGTATCTGTTAAAATTACTTACCTTGAAAAGGTAGCTTTATATGTTCTATTCAAAAAAATCAAAGGAGCTAGATTTAATGTTATTTCACAACTAAAACCTGTAATATATCCGATTCAGACTAGTCAAAATCAAAAATTAAATTAAATTTGAAATTAAATTT
>CAJWGK010000110.1 GCA_913030895.1 uncultured Flavobacteriaceae bacterium
AAAAAGGGTTACGGAAAAATAAATCAGGAATATGTTGAGGGTGCGGTAATGAAAGCCGAAGGAATTATCAATGGAGCGGTAGTAACAGAACACAAACGTTGGCCGGTAGGAAGAAAGCGAAGGCTTATGATAAAAGTAGATGATTCTGATATTCAGCCCATAGCAGATGGTAGCGATATTACTGCGGTTGTTGCTTATTTAGTAGATGCGGGTGGAGCAATAAAACGATTAAGTGACGAATACGTACGTTTTACAGTTGAAGGGGAAGGTGAGTTAATTGGTAGTACAGCTAATGAAATTAATCCGCAAAAGATGCTTTGGGGAGAAGCAGTAGCTTTAATACGCTCAAGCAATACAGCTGGAAAAATTAAAGTTAAAGCCTCAATACTAAAAGAGGGGATGAATATCCCAGATTTTGCTGAAATTGAGTTTAGTACTGTTGAGGCATCGCAAAATTTGTTTTACAACGAATTGCCGAATAAAGACACAGCTGCTAAAACTCAGCATTTAAATGACCAAAACGAAGATTTAGAAAAACTTCGAAATGAGTTGCGTAAAGTAGAAAAAGAGCTACAAGAGTATAAGATCAACGAGGTAGGAAAACAACAGCAACAATTTGTTCAGTGAAATAATAATGAAAAATACATTATATATTTTTTGGAACCGCTCATCTATCAAAGTTTTAGTGCTTTTCTTTTTTTCTGTTTTGAGTTTTTCAACCGCACAACAAAAACCAAACGTATTATTAATTAATATTGATGACATGGGCTGGAAAGATGTAGGTTTTATGGGCTCTGATTTCTATGAAACCCCTAATATTGATGCATTATCTGCAGCGGGCATGGTTTTTAATAATGGCTATACTTCTGCCGCAAATTGTGCTCCAAGTAGAGCTTGTTTACTAACAGGTTTATGGCCTCAAAGACATGGTGTTTTTACGGTAGGTTCATCTCAAAGAGGTAACATAGAAGACAGAAAAATTATACCAATTAAAAACACCCGATTTTTATCAAATAAATTTAAAGTGATACCACAGTATTTGAAAGAAGTGGGCTATAATACATATCACATTGGTAAGTGGCATATATCAAAAAATCCTAAGGATTTTGGTTTTGATGTAAATATTGGAGGTAGTGATGCAGGGTTTCCTAAAAGTTACTTTCCCCCGTACAAAAATGTCGATGTCGAAGGATCTGGTGCAGCTTATTTAACAGATGTACTCACCGAAAAAGCAGTGACTTTAATGACAGCATCAAAAGAACCTTTTTTTATGTACTATGCTACGTATGCTGTTCATTTACCCATTAATCCAATACCAGAATTAGTCCCAAAATATTTAAAAAGAGAATCAAAATTAGGGCAAACCAACGCGAAGTATGCATCAATGGTTGAAAATTTAGACAAAAATATAGGTGTTTTAATTAAAGGCTTAGAAGATGCGGGGAAATTTGAGAATACTATTATTATTTTTACTTCAGATAATGGAGGCTTATATGGAATTACAAGTCAGAAACCATTGAGATCGGGAAAGGGAAGTTACTATGAAGGAGGAATCAAAGTTCCATTTTTCCTTGTTTGGCAAAACAAAATTTCAAAAAACACCCGATCTGATTTTCCTATCTCAAATTTGGATATTTTACCCACAATACTAAGTCTTACATCAAATGGAAACAAAAAAAACATAGTAGATGGAGCTGATTTGTCCTCATTGTTATTACACAGGAAAAATCTGATGGAACGACCTTTATTTTGGCATTTCCCAATTTATCTTCAGTCAAAGAAGTGGAAAGGATTTGTGAATGAAAACCGAGATCCTTTGTTTAGAACGCGACCAGGTTCTGCTGTTAGATTGGGAGATTGGAAGTTGATTTATTATTATGAAAATGACGATTTGGAATTGTTCAACTTGAAAGATGATGTTAGCGAAACCGAAAATATTGCCACACTGTATCCAGCAAAAGCCTTAGAATTAACGAGGATACTAAAAAAATGGTGCTTACAAACAGGAGCCCCTATTCCAAAAGAACTAAACAAAAAATATAATTTTAAGTCTGATAAAAACATACAAGAATTATGAAAAATCTAAACCAGAAAAAGACAATTCTATTAGTATCCTTAATGTTTACGCTATATTCATGTGGTGGCGACGATACAGTCAAAAATAGCGATGAGCCAGAGGAAATAATAGATGATTCTTCGGAGCGTTTTGTTCCTGATGGTTATACAAAAACTTGGGAAGATCATTTTGATGGT